>JAGNKX010000012.1 GCA_017999915.1 Spirochaetota bacterium | reverse complement strand
CTTACAAGCAGAGGGTCACTGGTTCAAGTCCAGTAGCGCCCACAGGTAACTCCTGACATGTTCAGAAGTTTTTTATTTTAGTCGCGCCCCTTCTTTTTTACCCCAAATATTTTAAGCGTCATTACTAATAAATAGATATAAAACAAGAGAAAAATGAGTCAGAAGTAACGGTCTGCAAATCACTCTCTTCCAAATAAATAAAACGTATTAATCTTGTATAGTTCCCACCTCTTTAATAAAGTTACCCTTGAGGCTCACTCCTGGCATACCAATGCTTTTACATCCTTTAATTATCACCTGAGGGATCGATTCGCGGACCATATTTCACATAAAAGCTAGTTAAAAGCCTAGTGTCGCATAACATTTGTTATTTATAATTTATATTGAAGTGTATCTGTTCAGACTAATCCAATCAGAACACTTATTATTTTACAGGTTTCATCTAATTATTTCTTCTTTTTCCAACCAAGTTCCGCATAGGCCACCTCGCCCTTTGTAATAGTGGCGACCCAGGGCCAGCCCGCGGTCGTTACGTACCATTTCCCTCCCGATTCAATGTACTCCGGCGCGTGGGCCCTGATATTCGCCACGAGGCTCGAAGGACGTTCTTTCCCCCGGTATGTGCCGAACGAATAGGGATTGGCGCTGGCAAAGATCATGGTGTCATTGTACGATTCCCGGTCCAGCCACACATGCACAGGAAGGAGCAACGCATTCCAGAAAAACGAATCGTTGTTGTATGTGAACGAGAGATAATAGCGGCCTCCGTGACAAAACACGAAAGGCGATTCCGTGGTGCCGGGCGCCCCTGCCCTCTCGCACCCGAAGCCTGTCTCAAGGGCCGCGCCTATGTACTGCCAGTGCTCCAAGTCAAAGGACTGGTACAGGTCCACCGAGGAATAGTATCCGTCCCTTGCCGTGGCATACATCAGCCACTGTCCGTCGGCGACCTGGATGACCATGGGGTCGCGAAACTGCGGGTGCATTGGGAGAAACTCGAGCCGCCTCTCCTCGCGCCACAGGTATCCGTCATCGCTTGACGCGACGTAGCACCGGTGGGGAGAAAACCACATCAAGTAGCGTTCGCCCGTACGCAGCACATGGGGGGCCCATGCCAGGTGGCCGAAATCCGCCGCCCGCTCAAGTTCCCTGAACATGCCATCGTGCGGCGGGAATGACGGGCCGTTCCCATGGGCAAAATAGATCTCCTTTGAATAATCGCCATCTCCAAACGAGGTGATCCCGACAACATGCCAGGTGCCGTCACGGCCCTTGTAGATCCCATGATCATTCAGATAGCTCCCCGTTTTTTCCGGTTTGAACAACGGCTTCCACGGAGATGCTATATATGGCACAAGCAGGGGACTTTCGGGCTCGCCGGTGGACGCCTTTACCGTGTGATCAAAGTCGCCGGTTTCTGACTTCACCCGGAACGTATAAGCCTGATGGGGACCAAGATGCTCGATGAGGAAGCTTCCATATTTAACCTGTCCCACCCGGGTTTCACCGCCAGCTTCCACACGGTAGACGCTGTACCGGCCGGCGGCCGGGTCCGCTATCCAGCCAAGGTGGATCCATGATCCCCCGCTGCATACTTTGACCCCTATTTTTTTCTGCAGTGACGGTATCTTCTCCTTTGATATCGAGCTGTAGAAGTCGGTTTTAACCGGCAGATCGACCACGATCCGAACGCCCGCCTCAAGGATCAGCATGAGCAGAAGTGCAATCCCGATGGTGATTCCAATATAGACACCAATTCTCTTTTTCATCATCTCCCCCCTTACTGCAGTGACAAATGGGAATTATATTTCGAGACGGCTTTTCAAACTTCCGGACAGATCTCACTCGCCGCGCACTTCCTCGCTCTCCCGTTCATCTTTTTTCGTTATCGGCAGCAGGATGAGTTCGCAGATGCATTTGCTCGCCAGGAGGCCGATGGCGAGCCCGTACTTCTCGGGAAAGAGGACGAGGGCGAATCCGCCCAGGAGAATGCTGATATGGGGCAGCGTCATGGCCGCCCTGTTGCTCTCGAAGAGGGATTTCAGCGTGGCCCGGCGGCGGTCGGGGCCGAAGGTGAGGCCCCGTACTACATTGATGGCCCACATGATTATGAAGGGCACCGGCAGCAAGCCGAGCACCATCAGAATCGACCGGTCGATCAGCTCCGGCTGGAACGAGAGGCATCCCCAGAACGTGTTAAGAAGCAGCCGCGATCCCGGATGTTTTTTTGCATCGACGGCGATGAAGATCATTATCAGGAGCAGGTGTAACGCCATGAAGATGCCGTAGAGGGCATTCGTCGAGATCATTCCCTCCGCGTCCTCCCCTTCGCAGCTCAATCCTCGGGACTTCAACCTGTCCATGACGACCTTTCTCTGGATGGCGATGCCGATGCCGGCCACAACCTCCTCGATCCAGAAACCCAGAAGTATAATTGGCCCCTGCCATCCGAAAACGAACAGTCCCACGGCGAAAAAAACGCAGGAGACGACTCTCTCTATCGCGTCAACGAGGGAACGCCTTAACAAGGTCATCGGAACCTCCCGGGAAGCATTATGTCGTCATTCCTCCATACCCCTCTGTTTCAGTATACATATGATGACAGAATTACGGCATATAGTCAATGAATTTACCGGTGCAATAGCTCTTTGCAATAGCGTCTTTCAAGCAGAGAGCATAACAAATTATTAATCTTTTCAGAAATTATACTCTTGATTTTTTCTTTGATGCCACTATATTATATTCACAAAGTACGAATAAGGGCAACATTACTCATAGCCATATAATTTCGTGCGGAAGGAAGATATCGATGAAAAATCAGCGGGTTAAAGATGAATCCACTTCCTTTTTCAACATGATCCTGCGGCACCTTCCAGATGCGGTTATAGTAATTGACACCGGGGGACGTGTCCTTGCATGGAACGACGCGATGGAGCGCCTGACAGGAATCGCCAGAGCCGATATTATCGGCAAGAGCGGACATGAATATTCTATCCCCCTGTACGGCGAGAGGAGACCGATATTGGTCGACCTGATCAACAGCGAAAATCCCGAAATCAGTCAAACCTATGATAAATTCGTCAGCAGCAACTCGACCATTTACGCCGAAGGATATACGCCTCAAGCGTATGGCGGCCGTGGAGCCTATCTTAGCGGCACTGCTTCGCCGCTGTTCGACGAAAAAGGTAACTGGATCGGGGCGATCGAGACCATACGGGATATTACTGAAATAAGAAAAATCGAACGTGAACTAAAAGAAAGCGAACACCACTACCGCACGCTGGTTGAAAGCATCCAGTTCGGCATAACGCTCATTGACCGCGATTATAATCTCGTTTGGACAAACCCGGCGCAGGCACGAATGTTCAACAAGCAGCCGGGCATGCAGTATAAAGTCAAATGCTTCCAGGAGCATGAAAAGCGCGATTCCGTGTGTCCGCATTGCCCGGGAAAACAGGCGATGGAGACCGGTCTCGTACATTCTGTTCAAACAACAGGCATCCGTGACGACGGTAGTTCCTTCAATGCCCAGGTGACCGCATTCCCCCATTATTCATCCGACGGTACCATCATTGGGTTCATTGAAATCGTCGAGGATATCACCGAAATGGTAAAGGCCAATATTCTGCTCAAGGAATCCCTCAAGGAAAAGGAGACTCTCCTCAAGGAAGTGCATCACCGGGTCAAGAACAACCTGCAGGTAATCGTCAGCCTGCTCACTCTTCAATCCCAAAAAACAGAAGATCCGCATCTTATCCAGCAGTTTATCATTGCCGAAAACCGTATAAAATCCATGGCTGCAATACACGAGATACTATATCGGACCGAGAATTTTACATCAATCAATTTCGCCGAATACATCAAGACAATATCGTATCAGCTCCTTAACGTCTACGGCAATGAGAATATCAAACCCTCGTTGATTTTCAATCTCGATCCCGTGTATCTCGGAATCACCCAGGCCGTTCCCTGCGGCCTGATCGTCAATGAAATCCTGACCAACTCATTTAAATACGCGTTCCCACCGGAATGGTCCGGAGACCCAAAGATTGAAATTTCAATGCGAATCGAGGACGATAACACGGTCGATCTGGTTTTATCAGATAACGGGATCGGCACTCCTGACAAGAATCAGCCGGAGACCAATGAAACGCTCGGATTGACACTCATCGAAATACTGACAAAACAAATTAATGGCCGGTTTTCATATGATGGGAGCGACGGGACCCGCATCACAATAAGATTTAAAAAGAATTGAAGACCAAAGACCGGTGATCTCAAGCGCTTTCCCGGTCATAGCTCGCCGGTGGCAGCTTACGGATTCGCCACCTGCCGTCCGCGAAGCATCGCCACGTCCTTTGCAGGGGTAACACCGAACAATCGCTTGTACTCCCTGTTGAACTGCGAAGGGCTTTCATACCCCACCTGTTGCGCGGCTATAGTGGCATTCAGCCCATCCTGGATCATGAAGTTACGCGCCATGTGAAGGCGGACATTTTTTATATACTGCAGGGGAGACGTCTCCGTCACCGACTTGAAGCTGTTGTGAAACGTTGAGCTGCTCATGTCCAGCTCTTTTGCCAGTTTCTCAATGTCAAAATCATTGCTGTATGACTCATGGATTTTCTGCAGCACCCTTGCTATCTGGAAAAAACGCCTGTTGCGATGGGCAAGGGCCTGAAGGATCTCCCCTTTCTCGCCCTGCAGCACCCGGTAGATAATCTCTCTTTTGATCATCGGCGCCAGCACCCTGTTGTCCTGGGTGTCGGCGATTGCCTGCAAAAGCCGTATGGCTGCGTCATAGAGCGCTTCATTCATCGGGGCGCTGTATATCCCCCTTGGCAGAGACCGGGTTTCTTTTCGGCTGTCCTCCATCTCCAGCAGGATCTCGCCGACTTCGATCGGGTCAATGGTAATTGACAGGCCCAGTATCGGCTTGCCCGGCTCGGTCTTTCCTTCGCATTCAGCCGGTAATGGAACAGGAAGAACAAGATAATGTGAAGGGTCATAGGTGTACACGTCGTTTCCAAGATAAACCCGCTTTTCTCCCTGCCCCAGTATAATGATCTCGGAATTATACGCGTAGGGTGACCGGGGAAAGGACTCTTCGACTCGAAATAAGCTGAGACCCTTTACTGAAGTGTTGAGAAGAGTTTCACCGGGCATAATGTCCGTAAACAACGCAATTAATGTATCCTGTTTTTCACGCATTGATTCCCACCAATCACTCTGATTATTACAGAAGTGTATAATAAAAACAGCGATTTTGCAATCTTTTTTCCCGCATTCTGCAGGAATAGGCAATAATAAACAGAATCAGGTATTGCGAAAGATTGGGATATCATTTACATTTCAATTAAACATTGCACAACGGCACGCCGCATTTTTGCGCGACATGGCGATAATGAGAGCGCATCCCAAAACACGGGATGCTGCTCACTCTAAGAAACACGACAAGGAGTTCAATCGATGATTCAAAGAAAATTAGGCGGCCAGGGTTTGGAAGTCTCCGCTATCGGGCTGGGCTGCATGGGGATGTCTGATTTTTATGGCAGTCACAATGACACGGAATCGATCAAGACCATTCATCGGGCCATTGATTCAGGCTGTATATTCCTGGATACGGCGGACATGTATGGTCCATTTACCAATGAAATGCTGGTGGGCAGGGCCATTAAAGACCGGCGGGATAAGGTTGTTGTGGCGACCAAGTTTGGCGTTCAGCGGGGAGAGGATGGCGGGTTTCTCGGCATTAACGGCCGGCCCGAGTATGTTAAAACGTCGTGCGATGCCTCGTTGCGGCGCCTGGGCGTTGACGTGATCGACCTGTATTATCAGCATCGTGTCGACGGCGGGGTGCCTATCGAGGAAACCGTGGGGGCGATGGCGGAACTGGTGAAGGCGGGCAAGGTCAGATATATCGGCCTGTCGGAAGCCGACCCCGCAGATATCCGCAAAGCCCACGCCGTGCATCCGATTTCCGCGCTGCAAACTGAATACTCGCTCTGGACGCGCTTCGTGGAGGACGAAATTCTGCCCGCCATACGGGAGCTGGGTATAGGCTTCGTTACCTACAGCCCCCTGGGACGCGGCTTTTTGACAGGGCGTATCAAAAGCCCGGATGATCTGCAGGAAGGGGATTGGCGGCGCCAGAATGAGCGTTTTGCCCGGAACAATCTGGAGAAAAACCTGGCCCTGGTGAAAAAGGTTGAAGCGTTGGCCGCCAAAAAAGAGGTAACGCCGGCGCAGCTGGCATTGGCCTGGGTGCTGGCGCAGGGCGGCGACGTTGTTCCCATTCCAGGCACGCGCCGAATCGGCAATCTCGAACAGAATCTTGCCTCTATTAATGTGACGCTTACGGGGGAAGATATCGCCTATCTCAATGATTTAGGCGAGGCCGCCGGCGACCGCTATGGCGAGGTGGCTGAATAATTTCAACTTACCGCCGCACAACAAAGGGGGTTCCCAATGAGATTGCGGCTCAATCGGAACCAGGCGTTCGCCTGGGCGGCCAGTGGTCTTAATCCGATGGAAGCCGCTCCCTCCCTCAAATGAATTTTTTAGAAAAAGGAGATAAGAGATGAAAATCCTGGCAATCGCCAAAGTTGACCCTCAAACAACCATTGAGAAAATAAAGCCCCATCTTGAAGCGGAAGTCAAGCACGCCTGGAAACTGTATAAAGAAGGGACGGTTCGAGAAATGTACAATTGCCAGGATCGCCGCATGGGAGTCGTGTTTGTCCTTGAATGCGGCAGTGTCGATGAAGCGCGAAAAATCCTTGATGAATTGCCTTTTGTTCGCGAGAAATTGATCGACTTTGACATTATTCCCCTTGGACCATTTTCTTTCTTCGAAACGCTTTTTAGAGACTATAAACCGCCCCAACAGGGATAGCAACAGGCTTCCGTTTTATCCTCACGGACGGAGGTTTTAAACTAATCCTTGATTTTAAATAACAGCTAAAATAAATTGTCATAATGTAGACCGCGCATTACCTTAATAATTATTAAGGTAATACGTGATGCAAAGCGGTCTTCATTTTTTATCAGGCACTTTTTAGAGGTTCAGGTATCGCCATGATTCATGAAATTTTCCCACACCGATTCAGCAATCAATATCTCCCAGGCAGGAAAATCGAAGACAACGACTACGTCATCCATTATAACGAGAATTCTGTGCTTCTGAAAAGCCGCGGTGATGAATTCGAATTACCGCGTAAAAAAGATTGCGCGGAGATTACCGATGCCACTGAAGCCGTCTTCCTGTTTTCTCTTGATGAAATCCCCTGTTTTCTTATATGGGACACCCTGAAGGCGGATAAGCCCGGTTTGACATACAAGGATATTACATTTTTCCGGACCGCCGCACAGAAGGAAGTTGCGTGGATAACCATTGCAGGATTTCATCTAATGAACTGGTATGGCCGCAACAGATTCTGCGGAACATGCGGGTCCCGGACACGGCATAAGACCGATGAAAGGGCCTTGAGTTGCCCGGAATGCGGCGCAACCGTGTATCCGCGAATTTCACCGGCCATTATCGTCGCAATAACCTGCAATAACAAGATACTGCTCGCCCGTTCGCCGCATTTCCCGGCCGGATTCCATTCTCTGATTGCCGGTTATGTTGATATCGGCGAGTCGCTGGAAGAGACCGTTATCCGGGAGGTCAAGGAGGAAGTCGGCCTGGATGTCAGGAACATCCGTTATTATAAAAATCAGCCATGGCCTCTGTCGGGCTCCATGATGGTCGGGTTTTTCGCCGAAGCCGACGAGACACAGCCTATTTCTATAAATACAAAGGAAATTTCCGAGGCGGCATGGTTTACCAGGGGAAATCTGCCACAGTATCCGCTGAAGATCAGTATTGCCGGCGAGATGATTGAGAAATTTGACCGGGGACCTGCTTCTACAGATTCTTGATAACCGAACGCGCGATCATCGCCCATACCATCGGGTCGCCGACGGTCCCGTTATGCACCACGATCGCGCGGTAACGGGGGCTCACATAGATGATCTGGCCGCCGGGGCTTCCCGTGGCGGTGTAATCATAGGTGCCATCCTCGTTCTTCATTCCCCACCAGTGGTACTTGTAAAAGCCTCCCGCCAATTTCCAGTCCTGATCGCTCATCCAGGGCCTCTTGTCCGCGGGATCGGGAGAGGTGGCCTCCTTCACCCATCCGGCGGGCAGGACCTGTCTGCCTTCCCATATGCCGTTGTTCAGGAACAGGCGCCCGAACTTGGCGAAATCGATGGCCCGCGCGTTGAAGCCGCTCGCGGCCTGTTCCAGGCCGTCCTCTTCGCTATTGAGGCTGAACGAGGCGGGGAACTCCGCGCCTATCCTGCCCCACAGCTTTTCTTCGGCGTACGATGACAGCGTCCTGTGCGCCGTTCTCTCGATGATCATGGCCTCCAGAAGGGGATAATAGTCATCATAGAGAAAATACGCGCCCAGCGGCTCTTTCCCCGCGCGCAGCTTCAGGAGGTGCGCGCGTATGTCCGGCAGATAATACATGACCGCCTCGTCGTAAAACGGCTGGGACAGGATAAAGGCGTCCTTTGGAAGAAGGGTGAAGGCAATGCCCGAATTCATGACAAGAAGATCGCGCACGGTCATGGCGTCGATCCCGCGCCCCTTCAGCTCGGGCAGGTACGAGACGATCGGATCATCGAGGCTGCGGATGAAGCCGTCCCGCAGGGCGAGCCCCACGAGGGTCGAGGTGATCGATTTCGCCATGGAGAAGGACCTGTTTATCGAATCCCTCGAATAGCCGCCCGGATATCTTTCATACAGGATCGTATCGTCCTGGATGACCAGGAACGCCGTCGTTCCGGAATCGACCAGGAATTTCTCCAGGTCAATCGTCGTCGTGCTCCCCTTTGGATACGAGTACGTCACCGTGCCGATCCTGAGGGATTGCGCGGCCTTTTTAAAATGGAAAACCGGGGGCCGATTCTTTATCTCCCGCATCGGGAACACGCGCTCGTGGTCCCTGATGGTGGCCTCGTTGTACACCAGGACCCTCCAGGCATAGACGGGCCCGTATAGCACCGCAATGGCGGTCATCAGACCCGCGAACAGGACAATTGCGGCGCCAATGACGGTGAGGGCCGGAATGAGGATCCATATTTTCTGTCGCGCGGATAACCCGTACATGGCGCACCTCTTCTCTTGAACTTTCATGCCGGCCCGACAGGCAGGCCGGCATGATCGCTTCACGGAGCTCTTTCATCGACCGGGATTCCGCCGGCGCCCGCGAGAAGGGGCCAGGAGGCGGCACATTTCAATCCCACCTGTAGAAATCAATAGTGTCCCTCGTCCCGACCAGGGCAAGGTATTTGCCGTCATGGGTGAACGAGAGGTTATAATAATACCGCTTGTCTCCGGCGGAGGCGGTGAAGGTTCGGATTATGCCGCCGTTCCGTGCGTATACGATAAATATGCGCCAGTCGCGGGATGACGCCCTGAGAAGAAGGGCAATGCTTTTACTGTCGGGCGAAAAGCAGGCGTAGCGGAAGGAATGGCCGATTTTTTTTTCGGCGTTGATCCTGGTCAGTTCTTTTCCGCTTGCCGCGTCAAAGATCTTGAAAAAACTCTGGGTTATGGCCGCCACCCTGCTCCCGTCAGGGGAGTAGTAGATGCCCGATATCATGGCATCGTTAAAGAAATCCTCCGATTTTCTTGTTACGATGATCTCGCCCGCTTTCGCGCCGGTCGCGATATCGTACTTCAGCGCCGGGTGGTCGCCGGCACCGTCGCTGCCGCCGCCCAGCAGGACATGCCTGCCGTCCGGGGAAATCGCAAGGGTCCTCAGGCACGGATAGTTGAAATCGTACCAGAGACCGTACCGGAGTGTCCAGTCGGCCGTGTTCCATACCCGGCCGCGCATCTTCGGATCGGTGTCACATCCCGCGCTTACCAGGCTTTTGCCGTCGGGGGTGAACGATAGCGCGTAGATCCGGGCGTCCTTGTGCCCGGTGAATCTTTTCAGCTGCTTCCCGGTGGCGGTCTCCCAGATGACGATCTCGTCCCCCACGCCGCCGGCCGCAAGCCCGCTGTCGGGAGAGAAGGCGATGGCGTATTTGAGCGCCGATGGCGTGGCGTCCAGCACCTTGATGACGGCCAGCGTTTTGGCGTCCCACAGTCGAAAGGCGCCGTTGCCGTCCGGAGCGGTGGCGATGTACCTGCCGTTGGGAGAAAAAACGACACTCGCGGTGCCGACCATGCCTGGCCCGGAAAGGATGACCGGTGATCTCACTTCTACATCCCGGGGTATCACCGGCGACGTCACAAAAATGAGAATAACGATCCACCAACATGCGCGTATATGCTTCATAGTTAACACTCCTACTCCGTTAGCGCCACGGTATTTGACACGAAGACATATTCTTCCCTGGAATAACAGAATACGTTTCCTTCACGACTGCCCAGTTTTTTCGCGTGGATCGTCAGCGCTTCAACAAGGGCCCGCCTGAATGGCCCACTGCCGTCACGAAGGCCCTTTTCATGGAGCTGATCGATTATTCCTTTCGTAGCCAGGGGGTCGATGATGGCGATGGTGTACACATACCAGTCGTCGAGATTATCGATCAAAATGGCTTTTGTGTCATCATCCAGCAGCTCATAGGCGGGACACAGGTAGCTTTCACAGGCGGCGGCGCCGTAGAGCGCCCTGTCGCGCTGTTCCTCGCCGGTCACACGGGGATGTATCAGGCACCCGGGAAGGCCGTCGGCGATGAATCCGTGAAAGGGGCAGATATGCGAAGAGTAATCCCTGCACGATGACGTCTGCTCCGGGTAGCTTCCCTCTATCTGGTAACGCCAGTAGTTCGCCGCGCGAAAAGCCCCTTCATGCAGGAATTTCGTCAGATGCTCCTTCGATATATCGGTGTGATTCATCAGGCCGCAGCAGGCTGCGCATGATTTGGTCCTATCGGGCACGCATAAGTTGAGCATAGCTGTCACCTCGTCGTATATCAAGCCTGGACATTGAAAGAGATTGTGGAACGTTGTACGGAATCGAGCCCCGGGAGGAGGCGTTACGGACGTATCTTATACCGGGGCAGCCGGAATTGCAAGATATTTATGCGGAATTTTCCCATAGGGGCATCGAAAAAAACAAGCGTCACCTCCGAGCTTCACATCGGCACGGATATCCTTTAATATTACCCCCATGTAAAATAACGTGTTCCCGCGTTCAATGTGCTTTTTTATAATTGTAAATAGGAGCCAGCATTAATACAAAGGCTGGATGGAAAGGCCCATCTTGATTATCCTTTTTCACGGAGAGGAACGGTGAACGCGCGCGACCGGAACATAGATCTCGCCACTATTATAGAAAACGAACTGGTGGAAACTCATTTCCAGCCCCTGGTATCCATCAAAAAGAAGTCGATCGTGGGTTTTGAAGCGTTAAGCCGCGGAAAGAACCCGGGTCATCCCTACCTCATCCCGCCCGATATCATATTCAAAGAGGCGGCGCGGGAAGGCCTGACCGTTCAGCTGGACCGCCTGTGCAGAAAAAAAGCCATTGAGAATTTTTGCCCCCTCTATCACAGGGACGAAAAGTTAATTCTTTCGATAAATATCGACCCCGCCATCCTGACGGAGGACACCGTCGGATCGAACCATCTTCTTGACCTGGCGGCATCCACGAGTATCCATCCCGGCAGGATCCTCATCGAAATCATAGAATCGGAGATCGCCAGCGTTGAATCCCTGGCAAAGTTCATAAACACCTACCGGGCCAAGGGTTTTCTCATGGCCCTTGACGACATCGGGACCGGCTTTTCAAATCTCGACAGGATCGCCCTCGTCAAGCCTGACATACTGAAAATCGACAAGTCCCTTATCCGGTCCATCCACAGTGAGCGCCATGGCAGGGAAATCATCCGGTCAATCGTGACGCTCGCCCACAGGATCGGATCACTGGTCATCGCGGAGGGAATCGAGACGGAAGAGGAAGTGCATTCCCTCCTCGAACTGGACATAGATTTTCTCCAGGGATACTATTTTGCCGCGCCATGCGCCGACATGATCCCGCTCATTGAGAAAACAGAGGGCGCCATCAGCGCCATCGCGAAAAAATATAAAGAATCCGCCGTGAAAAAAATAACCGGGAAGAAGCTGCTCCACCGGGAATACAGCGCCATCATCAAGGATTTCATCGATGAGCTTTCGCGCCGCGGCCCTGAAGAGTTCGAGGCCGCCCTCGAAACGCTCGTGCAGGCCAATCCCCATCTGGAATGCGCCTATATTATCGACGAATACGGGACCCAGATGACCGGCACGGTTTTTTACCATGACCGCATCCTCCATGCCCCCAGTTTTTTGTTCCAGCCGGGGATCGTCGGCACCGACCAGTCATCAAAGGACTATTTTTTTCTCGTTTCCGGAGGACTGCCCAAATACACCACGGAACCGTACATTTCGCTGGCGACCGGCAATATCTGCATAACCATATCGATGCCATTCACGGATAACGGAAACGACAAATACATTCTCTGCCTTGATATTGTCGATGAGACGGCGTGACTTGTTTTTCATCTTCTTCGTCATCGGCCGGTGCGTTTCGCAGATTATTTTTTTCACAACAAGAAAATACTTGAAACTGCAGCGCATCCGGAATATGTGTATTATAATAGAAATTTCGCGGGAAAAGTGATAATCATCCGTCCTTGACCGCACTGGAACCGCACCAATACCGCGCCGGTTAAACCACCGCGGCCGCGGCAATTAAAGGAGGAGCATGAAAAATAAAGCAACGAGCAAATTTGTCATCATCAACCAATCAGAAGGCGACTATACAATAACCTTTCGGGACCGGGAGCATTTCAGACAGGCCGTGCAGGAGCTTTCCGAAAAACAATTCGACATCTTTTCCCTTGACGACCGCGGCCGGGCCTGCCTTATCGAAAAATCGAAACTATTCGTTCAAGCCTCTTCCGTATAGGCCCGGGCTAAATCAGTAATTAGAGTAATCCCTGACGATACCCGGGTGTCCGCTCCTAACCGACTCCCGAAGGTATTCGTGAAAAGCTCACAGGTCCTTGCTCTCGAGGATGGTAATGCCGTCACGTTTGTATTTATCCATCAGCTCGTTCCACTTTTCCTTATTGCTCAGAAGTATGGCGTCCCTGACGATATTCACCTTGTATCCCCGGTTCAGGGCTCCCCTGGCCGTGTTATGAACGCAATACTCCGCGTCAAGGCCCACGATAACAAGCTCATTGACGCTGTTTTTCCTCAAAAAAGCGTCAAGGCCGGGATTCGAAAAGGAGTCTCCGCGGTGCTTGATGAATTCATTCTTCGTTCTTACGGCAACCCGCTTATCCATGACAATCCCCGGGCTTGCCTGTGTGGCCTTGCCCCCCATGAATATCCTGGAAAGACAGGCCATAAATCCCGAAAACTCATGCCTGATGTATACTATGGTCCACTGCGCTCTTTCGGCCCTGTCGATCACGCTGTTGACCGCGGCTATGGCCGCCTCGGCATCACCCGCTGCATACGTCTTCGAATGGGGGCCTGAAAAATCCTCCTGGATATCGATGACCAGGAGGGCCTTATTCGGCTTTTCATAGGCGCCGATTGGTTCTCCCTTTGTCGGGGTACCCAGGTGCATGAAAGAACCGACGACCAGGGCGGCGGCGGCCAGGATAACAACAACCGCACCGATGAGGATTTTTTTCACCAAGCTCATATTTAACCTCCGGTATATAAAATTCTTGATTGAACATACGCCCTGATCTCCAAAGACATCAGAGGCGCGAATAGACATCGCTTATATGATACACGGACAACCTTCCGGCGGCCTCATTCCCTCATCCATGGCCATGCTTCACAAGGAAACGATCGAGCTGATTGGCAAAGGCCTGCCGGTCTTTCTGGCTGAAGGAGGATGGCCCGCCCGTATCCATGCCGCTTTGCCTGAGAAGGTCCATCAGGTCACGCGTCGCGAGGCGGTCCTTTATGTTCTCGGCGGTATACAAATCACCCCGTGGGTTGAGCGCAAAGCCGCCCTTTGCTATTACGCGGTCCGCGAGGGGGAGATCGGCTGATATGACCAGGTCATCCGTTTCCACCATGTCAACGATGCGGTCATCGGCAATGTCGGGACCGGCCGGAACCTCGATACATGAGATATACACGGATCCGGGGACGCTCAGGTATTGATTTGCCACCAGGACAAGGGGAATACGAAGGCGCTCGGCTGCCCGATACAGTATCTCCTTGATAACGACCGGGCATGAATCCGCGTCCACAAGGATCCGCATTACCGGCCTCTCTCCGGCCCATCCGCACGGGACCGCGGGGCCTTCCCCGCCTCAGGGTCGACGATGGGAAACAACCGTTGAGAATCAGCGTGAACCGGTATTTCTCCCCGGCGGGAACCGATTGAAGCGCTTCGATGATATTCAAAGAGAGATAACATCGTCGTAATTTCCATTTGTGCTGCTCGGCAACTTAAAGTTTTAGATATAAAACCTTGCAATGCCGTTCCGCCATTATGCCCATTCAGGCACGATTGTCATTAAAAAATTACAATCGGATGGCTGATTTGTTCACTTTATATGAAACCGCGCGGGCAGGACAAATTCCCTGCAGCACGATAACCGAATGGTTTCAAGGACGGGTCTTCGGGTGATGCCGGTCCTGATCCAGGAAGGCCTCTTTAAGAGAAAATCGCAGAAATGAGACGGCGGCATGATACCTTCTTGACAAAATTGACCGTTCTGTTTTATAAGTAATTCATGCCGGTCGATTAAACTTGCAGGATGCCCGACCCTGGATTTAAAGAAAACAAAGCCATTCATCTGGAATCCTTTCAATTTAAAAGAAGCGATCTTATCATTCCCGCAGCTCTCAAGTTTAATCTTAAGATATCTGGTATATGATGATTCAGGGCATGATGAGCTTCGATTTTTGTTAACTCAATGATATTATAACTTCAGAGGTCTTTAATGGAACATAAAAAATTATTCATGGGAAATCTGGACTTTGCCGTGACGGAAGAGGAATTAAAGACACTTTTGTCCGATTACGGAACCGTGGTAAATATAAAGATGCGCAAGAAGAAAGGCTGCGCCTTTATCGAGATGTCCGATGAAGCGGAAGCCGCGCTGGCCATTGAAAAACTGAACGGTATCATGTTCAAGGACCGGGAGGTCCGCATCAGCCTGGAAATTAAAGCAAGCAAGGCGAAAGCTATTTCAATTAATAACTACAGCAAAATCAACTCGACCCTGTCAGGACCCTCAAAAAACAGAACTGCCTCCCGAAGACCGGCCGATTCCCGGCATCCCCAAAGAAAAGAATGGTCCCCTGACAAACCGACGCGCCAAAACAGGACATCTCGGGACGGCCACCGGTCCGGCTATAACGGATCCCCACAACCAGAGACGAACTACAATTCCAGGGAAAGATTCTACGATCCGGAGGGAAGACCGTCGAGATCCTTCTCACGGGGAAAACCCGATTCCCGCCATCCCCAGAGAAAAGAATGGTCCCATGATAAGCCGATGCGCCCAAACAGGACCGCACGGGACGGCCGCGGATCCGGCCATGGCGGCCCCCCCAAGCCTGATATCAATTACAACACCAGGGAAAGATTCCCCGATCCGGACGAAAGACCGCCGAGATCCTTCTCACGGGGTAAATCCGATTTCCGCCATCCCCAGAGAAAAGAATGGTCCCATGACAAGGCGACGCGCCAGAACAGAACCGCACGGGACGGCCACAGGTCCGGCTATGGCGGATCCCCCAAACCTGATATCAATTACAACACCAGGGAAAGATTCCCCGATCCGGACGAAAGACCGCCGATATCCTTCTCACGGGGTAAATCCGATTCTCAACATCCCCGCAGAAAAGAATGGTCCCATGACAAACCGGCGCGCCCGGGCAGACCTTCAGCACCATCAAAACAGTGGGACCCCGGAACCCGCAGGGACTCCAGGCCAAAGCCATCGGGCGGCTCTCCGAATCGATTCTCTCCTTCATCAGGTCCGAAATCAGGCTCAAGGGGAACACATAATTCATCACACTCCCCAGGACCAAAAGCACGGGACAATGCTGGAAATAGAGGTCGCAACACCCGGCCGAAGAGAGACTGAAATATAAATGCAGGTCGCCGATTCCGGCCCGAAATATAAAAAATGATGGACTGCGCCATCACGCCGGTTTAGTTATTTATCAATCGGCAAGGACTCAACAGCTACACCATGGTATACTCACGATATCTGCGGATAACCGCTTATTCCTTCATCGTCCTCCTTTTGTGCGGTTGTCCGGATACCAAACCCGGCATGAAATCGATGCTGGTCAATCTTGCCATTCCTGGCCGGACAAACCCCTGGGCCGGCCCTCCGGCGGGAAATCCGGGCGGTTCCTGCGCCATTCCGGCCGAGGCGCAGGCTGTGGACGTGTCCAATCCCGACGAGACAGTGGGGAGCGGTACGCCCTCCAGCTGCACCGCCGACGCCTTTATCGCGGCGGTGTCCCGGGGAGGGAAGATCGTCTTCAACTGCGGCCCGGACCCGGTGACCATCACGCTCAGCCGCCCAGCCAAGGTGTTCAATAATCAAAGGCCCGACATCGTCATCGACGGCGGCGGCACCGTGGCACTCAGCGGCGGCCGCGTGACGCGCATTCTATACATGAACACCTGCGATCCCAACCAGGTCTGGACCACGAACCACTGCCAGGACCAGGACCATCCCCGCCTGACGGTCCAGAACCTGACCTTCGTCGACGGCGACTCTCAGAATGAATTCCAGTATGACGGCGGCGGCGCCATATGGGTGCGCGGGGGTCGCTTCAAGATGGTCAATTGCCGCTTCTTCGGCAACACCTGCAGTTATTTCGGGCCCGATGTCGGTGGCGCCGCTGTCCGTGTCTTCAGCCAGTATTCCGGCCTGCCCGTCTATGTCACGAACTGCACCTTCGGCGGCGCGGAGGGCTTCGGCAATTCCGGGGCGAACGGCGGCGGGATCAGCAGCATCGGCGTGTCATGGACCATCATCAACAGCCTCTTCTCATACAACCGCGCCACCGGCAACGGCGCCAATCCGGCCGAACCCCTGACGCCGGGCGGCGGCAGCGGCGGCGCGATCTACAACGACGGCAACACCATGACACTGTCCCTGTGCGGCACACTCATAGAATACAACAGGGTGAACGCCCATGGATCGGCCATCTTCTTTATAACCAATGACATGAGCGGAAACATACGCCTTGCGGATTGCGTGATACGCAACAACATCGGCGGCTCCTGGTACGCCCTTCCGGGCATATCCATGCATCCCGGAACGACCAGGGATATCAACAACGTGACGTGGGAATAATTCGGGCTGACGCGTCTGCATCAGAGGGCGCTTAACCTGTCCCGTTCGCCTCGCCCGCCGGGGCCAGCTCCGGTTCGGGTGATCCTCCCTCCCCCTTCCCTTCCCCTGCCAGCCGGCCCGGCCACCAGTTCCACCGGTCCAGGAGCACCACGATGGACGGCACCAGGATGGTGCGCGTGACGAAGGTGTCCTGGAGCACGCCCACGGTGACGGCAAAGCTCAGCTGTACCAGCCCCATCAGCGTCGACGACATCATGGCCGCGAAGGTCCCGGCCATGATGATCCCGGCCGAAGTGATGATGCCCCCGGTGTGGAGCACGGCCAGCCGCACGCCCTTGCGGGTGCCATGCACCGCCGCCTCCTCCCGCACCCGACCCATCAGGAAGATGTTATAGTCCATGCCGAGGGCCAGGAGGAGCACGAACATGAAGAAGGGCACGAACCAGGCGATCTCCCTGCCCAGGATGAACTCGAACAGGAACCGCATGATGCCCATGCAGGCGTTGTAGCTCAGCAGTATCGTGCCCAGGAGGTAGAGGGGCGCAACGGCGCTGCGCAGCAGGAACACGAGCACCGCCATGATCCCTCCGCAGACCAGGACCCACATGAGCACCGTGTCGCGCTTCATCGCGTCGCGCAGGTCCGAGAGCACGGGGATGTTGCCGCTCACGTAAAAGGTGTCGGGCAGGTCCATGGCCCGTATCCTCCGGACGGTCTCCACGGCCGCCTCCGAGAAGGGCTCGTCTTTCAACAGCAGCTGGTAGCGCGCCGCGTTCCCCTCCATGGTCGTGTACGTGTCGAGGAGCATCATGAGCGCTCCCCCGCCCGGCAGGCGGGCCAGCTCGACCGGCGCGTAATACCCGTCGGATCGGCCCGCGAACTTCGCCGACAGGCTCCGCACCGAGGCCTGGAACGACCGGAGGTCGCCCAGGATGGGATTTATGATGTAGTTCAGCTCAGGCGGCACGATGGGCGGCACGTACACGATGTTTGGGAGCTTGACGTCCGCCTCTTGAGCCAGGAGGCGGAGGTTGTCCGATAGCTTCGATTTGAGGCCCTCCAGCTCGATATAGTCCAGGATCATAAGGACGAGCCGCGTCACCGCCGGCATCTTCCGGTAGGCGGCGAACTTTCCGTGGAGGCCGTCAAGGGCCGACATCGTTCCCGCGTATCCGTTCATCTCCGTTATGGCCGGCGCGACCTGCGCCAGCCCCGCAAAATACGTCCGCAGCATCTCCAGCTTCGGCACTATGGCCCCCGGATCTGTCTCCTTCATGGCCTTCATGATCCTGCCGATCTCGGCCAGCTGCGCCGGGACCTTCACGAGGTGCGCGGTGGAATCATACCGCGCCCGCGCCCGCCCAATCGAATCCAGGGCATTGACATAGTCCGGATCGGTCGCGAGGCCCGGGAAAGCCCCCGCCAGGCCGTCGAAGTAGTCGCGCAATGCCGCGAACATCATGTCAGCGCCGTAGATGAACGCCTTCAGCTTCGGCGGGTCGCCGATGGCGGCGCCGATCGCGTCGACCTGCAGCGCCAGCTGCGCCAGCTGGAAGTCGACGCGGAGCACTCGGGAAGTGAACGCGTCGGGCTGCCCGGTCGGATTGGTCAGGCTGCGCACGCCGCTCACGCCCGGGATGCTTCTCAGGTATTCGGTGGTCCGGGTGATCTTCCCGATGCCTTCGGGCGTGCGCGAGCCTTTGACGCCGGTCACCAGCACGTCCACCGGGAGCATCTCCCCCACGCCGAATTTTTCGGCCAGTATGTCGTAGCCGACCCGCACCATGTTCTTCTCCGGCAGGTCCGCCAGCATGTCAAAGGTCTGCCTCTGTCCCTGGCCGTAGATCGCGAGGGGGACCATCACCAGGAGGGCCAGCGAGAGCGGCGCCCAGGGAACGCGCGTGATCCAGTCTCCCAGCCACCCCCAGAGCGTGGCCTCGTGGGCGTGCCGGGGCTTCCCGGGCCAGAAGGCGCGCCTGCCGATGATCGCCAGCATGGCCGGCGTGAGGGTCATGACCGCGCAGAGGGCGATAAGGAGCGCGATCGCCAGGCTCGGGCCCGTGCTGGAGAAGAGCTTCACCGACACGAAGCTGAGGGCGATGTCGGCCACGATCAGCGTGCCCGCGCTGCTCGCGATCGTCTCGCCGACGCGCTCCATGGTGCGCGCCACGGCGTCGGCCGCCGCCATGCCGTCGGCCATGTATTCCTTGAACCTGCTGATGATGAAAAGGCAGTAGTCGGTGCCCGCACCGAACAGGAGCACCACCATGAACAGGTCCGTCATGGACGATAAGACCATGCCGCGCTGAGCGAGCCACGCGACGATGCCGCGCGCGATCCCGTAGGCCACGCCTATGATGACCAGCGGTACGAAGGGCAGTATCGGTGAGCGGTATATCAGGACCAGGAACACGATGACCAGGACGATGGTGATGATGATGGTCTTCTCCGCGCTCTCGAGGATGCACATCTTGTAGGCGTTGGTGATGGGCACGTCGCCGGTGACA
Organism: Spirochaetota bacterium; assembly: GCA_017999915.1. Classification (NCBI taxonomy): domain Bacteria; kingdom Pseudomonadati; phylum Spirochaetota; species Spirochaetota bacterium. The sequence goes on along the minus strand of JAGNKX010000012.1, from coordinate 167,423 downwards.
TATCCTTTATACCCTGCCGGCAGGTTCGCCATGTGCCCCGTGATAACGTCCATGGTCCTTTCCACGGCCTTGTCGTCCGGGGCGCCGTTGATGCCGGCGAAGATGATGGCCACGCGGCCGTCCCGGCTTATGAGCCGGTCCGCGAGGTTGGGATCGGCCGGCGACAGGAGGTTTTCCGATATCTTGGGGTCCTTCAGCGATTTTATCCACGCCGTCAGCCCGGCTATGGCCGCCATTCCTTCCGGCTCCTTCAGGGAGCCCTTTTCAGATTCGAGCACGAGGATCGCGGAATTGGAAAACACCTCTTTGGGGAAATATTTCTTTATCATCTTCTGGGCCCTGATGCTCGGCTCCTTCGCGCTCAGGTACGCCGACTGGTCCGATATGCCCAGGTCGGAGAGGTTGGGCGCGAGCCACGTGACGACGCCGACCGCGACGACCCAGAAAGAGATGACAAGGTACCGGTACCTGACGGAATAATAACCTATTTTTTCGAACATGCTCTCATCCTCTTGTAACGGTTCCGCATATAATGGAGATGAAGTATTTTATTATCGCCCGAAAACCGGCTGGGCCGACCCGCGTCAATGGGGCTGGCAAGAATATGGCCTTTTCGCCGGTATTTTGTCAAGATCATTGCCCCAAGCAAAGGCGTCGGCAAACTCCCTATTTAACAAACATAGGGTCATTGGTTCATATCTTTTGCGTACAAAAAAAAAGAGGACCGCGATGCCTGCAGCCGCGCACGCATATTACCTTCGCGGCGATTCAAGTATATGAATGCACATGGCGGCCTCTTCCTGGCCCAGGGCACCGCCGCCGTTCTCAGCCAGGGCTATGCGGGCGCCCCGCACCTGACGCCCGCCGGCGTTTCCCCTGAGCTGGGTCACCACCTCGTGCAGCTGTGCCAACCCGGAAGCGCCGATCGGATGGCCCCGCGACTCGAGGCCGCCGCTCGTGTTGATCGGGAGGGAGCCCCCCACCTTCGTGGCCCCGGATTGGGCGAAGAGGCCTCCCTCGCCCTCGGGGCAGAAACCCAGCGCCTCGGCCTGGTGGAGCTCTCCGTAGGCCGTGGCGTCATGGACCTCCGCGAGATTCACATCCATCGGCCCGAGGCCGGCCCGCTCGTAGGCGATTTTACTAAGCCGCTCGCCGATGTCCACGTCATCGAAGCCGCGCTCCCGGCCTGAGCCAAGGACCGAGGCTCGTATCCTTACCGCCTGCGGGGAGAGGCCGAGGCGCCTCACTGTGCTTTCATCGCAGAGGATCGCCGAGGCCGCGCCGTCACCCACCGGGGCGCACATGGCCCGGGTGAAGGGCCAGGTGACCATGCGGTCTGCCAGCACCTGCTCCGGCGTCACCGAGAAGGTATACTGGGCGTTCGGGTTCAGGGACGAATGGTAATGATTCTTCGACGCGATCGCGGCCAGCTGCTCGATGGTGCTTCCGTATTTCTTCATGTGCTGGCGCGCGGCGAACCCGTACACGTCCATGAAGGGCGAATGGTCGCTCGAGAACTCCCTGCGGAGCTTTTTTATCGTGTCCGTGCCGAGGATGTCGCAGAGCCTTCGGTACACCTTGTACATGTCTCGGAAGTCCTTTATTTTTTCCCCGGGGCCCTGCTTCTTCTTTTTGCCGCCGGACCTTTCGCGGCCGGCGTATTTTTCAACGTGGTCGCGCATCGCCTTTTTGTCTTCGCCGTTCATGGCGTACATGGAAATGTTCGTTATGATGTTGGGAAAATCTTCTATATCAAGATCGCCCAGGAACCCGGCGAACACCGCGTACCTGTTCTCCTGGTGGAGCTTTTCCGCGCCCACGGCCATGGTCACGTCATAGAGGCCCGAGGCGACGCCCATCCACGCGTGGTGGAACGCGGTCGATCCGCCCGCGCAGGCGTTCTCCACATTGGTGATCGGTATTGCCTCGATGCCAATGGGGCGCAGGGCCACCTGGCCCCTGATAGCGTCCTGGCCCTTCGCATAGCCCCAGTTCGAGTTGGAAAACCAGAGGGCCTGGATGTCCCTTTTCTCCAGTCCCGCCTCTTTCAGGCAGGGCAGCACGGTCTCGGCCGCGAGGTCCTTGACGCTCTTGTCAAGGTATTTGCCGAACTTGATCGTATGAACCGCTATTACGTATACATCTCTCATCGCTTGGCTCCTGTTACAGCCCCTGTTGCCATAGTGCGGCTGCCGATTTTATTCCTGATGCAATTGGGCGGAAGGATATTCAACTAAAAGTGCGCCCGACAGATAAGACCCCTGGTTCTTGCTTTCCTGATCATGTAATTCTTTTAATGTCAATAATAAATCTTGCGGATCATAATTCTGGTTGACTGATTACCGGGGCTGCAAATGGTGGAAAAATGCTGGGCATGAATCCATATACTGCTTATCTACTTTAGAGCGCCATGTCAGAAGAACAAAAACCGGCCTTGAAGCCCCTTCTTCCGATCCCTCCTTCGGCTGAAAAAATTCATGCCGACATTATCAGGATACTCCAGGGGATATCAGACGCGGATCACTCCCATTGCGACAATGAGACATTCCGCCAATCCTACATGGCCGCGATGCATCTGTATGACGACTACCAGCGCGAATCGGTGGCCGCCTCCGGGGACAAGCTCGCCTGCCATGAGGGTTGCTGGATATGCTGCTGCCATTACGCGGAGGATGTCTATTCCTTCGAGGCGGAGCTAATAGCTTCCCACGTAAAAAAATTGCCGTCTGAACAAAGAGCGCGTATAGAGGAATCATGCGAAAGGGCCGTTTACAAGTTCGAGGGCCTGAAAAAAATACTCCGGGAAAAACTGTCCACGGATGAATACAGGTCCCTGTCGGAAGAATCCGACCCCGACGAGATCCTGTTAAACAGCTATTACCGGCTCAGGAACCGGTGCCCCTTTCTCGATGAGACAAACCGCTGCGCCGTCTACGACATCAGGCCCCTGACGTGCAGGGCCTACATAAATCTCGGAGACCCCTCCGTATGCCCGCCGGAAATGATCAACGAAACCGATACGGTAACCTATATAATGGACCTCGACGACGAGGCAAACGAGATACTGGACAGGCTGCACGCTCGCTATGAAAAATACCCCGGGGACACGGCCCTCTGCTCCCTTGTCCTGAAATACCTGTCCGAAGAGGACTGACAGGGCTGAACAGGCATCAGTACTCCCCGCATTTTTTGACCCCCGGCCCCCCTTTTTGGATTGAATCTACCGGTTACATATATCATACTGGCACACATAAAGCGTTTTGTCTTGGCGCAAAACACCCTGTCGTGAATTTGGCTGGATAATAAGGATTTGCCTATGATATCTGACAAAAAACCTGTCGCTTTGATCTTTGCCGGTTACAACAAGGTTGATACCGCAACCAAGAAAAAAACGATCGAAGAGATAAAAGAAGCCTATGACGGCGATGAGATCTATATAGGCGACAATAAGTTCCTTCATCAGCTTGCCGGCCGTCCCGTCATTCAATATGTCGTTGATGCCGTGTATAACGCGAAAAAAAACGGCCAGAGGCTCTACAGCGACATTTATGTCTACAATGACGCCGAAAGCTTCAAGCAGCAAATCGACGTAAGCGCCTATGACAACCTCCACGTGCTGCAGATGAAGGAATCCCTGGGCGGGCACTGGAAGGACTTTTATTTCAATTACGCCGAATACGGCCAGCGCATCGACGCGTTCTTCGGCGACACCCCCCGCATCAGGCCGGAAGACGTCGAGTATATAAACGGCGAGTATGATAAAATCCTCGGCAAAAAAAAGAACCATCGCGGAGTCCTGTGCAACCTTGCCTTCAGCGTCGCCGAATACGAGGATTTAACCGACAACTGGCTCGATCACAGGATCCGGCGCATCAAGCGTGGGAAAAACAAGGGAAAGCTGAAGAGCTTCATTCCCTTTGAGAATTACACGGCGCGGGTCGCCAATTCGTTCGGCGTATACAAGGACCATGGCCTGGATGCCCTTCTTGAGAACGAGGTGGCGAATTTTTCCTATAACCTCAGGAAGGCCCTGACCCCCAGCGTGATCTCAAAAATAATATATTACCTGTTCAAATCAAAGCACATTAACGTCATCAGGCAGATCCGCAACAAGTGCATCGTGGAGAATGATATACATGACGCGATCCTGGACATCATCGAGCAGGTGTACAAAATAGATCTGAGCGGTTTCGGGACCATTCTCTTTCATGTCAAAAAGAACGCCGCGCGCTGGGAAAACGACATAGACGGGCCCTATGATCTCGAAGTATTCCGGAACAAGTTCATAGAGACGAATAAATAACCGGATCCGATTACGCCCAGGGGAACTTACATCGAAGCAGAAAATCAAATTACGAAGGAAATTCACGGCATGTTCGAGGGGCCCATACTGCCCCTTGCGTTGAAACTTTCGATCCCCTTCTTCATCAGCAATGTCATCGGCCTCCTCTACCTCGTGATCGACACCTATTTCATCACGCTCATCGACCGGGGCTCCACGGCCCTCATCAGCGGGACCGGGCTGGTCTTTCCCGTCTACTTTCTCTTCCTCGCCCTGGCCATGGGAATCAACATCGGCGTGAGCAGCCTTGTAGCCCGCGCCATAGGGGAAAAGAACCAGCCGGCGCTGGAACGCGCCGCCGATTCGGGCCTGCTCATAGCGGCCATCCTGGCGGTGTCCGCCCTCGCGGCGGGCTACGCCTTCGGGAGCGAGATCCTTCACTTCCTGGCGGGCTCCAAGCTTTCCGAGGAGGCCATAGGGCACGGCCTGAGGTTCTTCCACTTCATCCTGCCCGCCCTGGGGCTGCTGCTGCTGGGGCACGTGCTCCTGGGAATTCTCCAGGGCGAAGGCCTCACCAGGTACATCGCCACCGCTTCGGTCCTGTCCGCGGTGGTGAACATCGCCCTGGATCCGCTGCTGATATTCTATTTTGATTTGGGCGTCGCCGGAGCCGGCCTCGCCACGTCCCTTGGCATAGCGGTCGCCGCTGTGTACGTCATCGGCATTTTCGTTAAGAAAAAATCATCGATCCCGATCCACTGGGACCTCAGGAAGGCCCAGGCCAAGCTCGTGCTGGAAATCGTGCGAGTCGGTTCGGTCCAGTCCCTGCAGATGGCGGCCCTGTCGGTGACCTTCATGTTTCTCAACAACATCGTTTCCTCCATCGGCCAGGACGCCATGAATTCCTTCACCCTCTGCGGCAGGACCGATCAGATAATGTTCATACCGGCCTTCGCCATTTCCGGCGCCACCATAAGCATGGTGGGGCAGAACTACGGTCGGGGAAACCTGGCGCGGGTGAAGAGCATATACGCCCACAACATACTCCTCGGCCTGGTCATGGTGCTCGTCCTGGCGGTCGTGTACAACCTCACGGCTGAATGGATCTTTTCCGGATTCTCCACCGTCGAGAACGTTATCAGCGGGAGCGTTTCCCAGGTGCGAGCCCTCTCCTTCACCTTCATCGGCGTATCCGCCGCCATGATATCGGGCTCCACCTTCCAGGCCACGGGCAAGCCGATGCCGGCGCTCCTCATCACCCTCGTCAGGATGATGCTCCTGGCCCTGCCCACGGCATACCTGCTGGTATATGTTTTCGACATGAAGATGCCCGGCGTGCTCATCGCCCTCGCCGTCAGTAACGCCATGGCCCTCCCCCTGTCGTGGGCATGGACCAGGCTGCATTTAAAAAAACTGAAGGTGCGGTCCGTCGGAGGATAACGGAAGCGGGAAAGCCTGACTGCTCAGCCGCCGGCCGGGGACGATTCTTTCAGCATGGCGGCAATCTTTTCGTCTTTCCGGGACCAGAGCGTATTAAGCCACTCCTGGAACTTTTCACGGAACCCCTCGTCGTTGAAATAATCACCGCGCGGAACGCTCTCGATGGGCAGGATGTCGATGGCGACGGTGATGCGCGTTTTCCCGCTGCGCATGAACTCCCAGATGTTCTCGGCGCCGTCGGGATAGGTGATGGTGATGTCGATCACGCCGCTCATGTAATCCCCCATGGCGGAAAGAACGAAGGCGATGCCGCCGGACCGCGGCTTGAGCAGGCGCCGGTACGGTGATTTCTGTTTCCGGTGCTTTTCCGGCGTAAAGCGGGTCCCCTCAACGAAATTCATTATCGACACCGGCTTCCCCTTGAATTTCTCGCAGGCCTTCCGGGTCATTTCGATGTCCTTGCCCCTGCGGTCCGGATGCCGGGCGAGATAGTCGCTTGAATAACGCTTCATGAAGGGATAGTCCAGGGCCCACCAGGCCAGTCCCAGGATGGGGACCCATATCAGCTCCTTCTTCAAAAAATATTTAAGAAAGGGAGCCCTGTTGTGGAGGATCTTCTGCAGGGCGATAATGTCGACCCAGGTCTGGTGGTTCGATATGACCAGGTACCACTGGTCCATGCGCAGCTTCTCCAGTCCCGTGACCTCGTATTCGATATCCTTGAGGAGATCAAGGAAGCCGTTGTTGCAGAGCATCCAGGTATAGCAGAGCCTGTCCAGTATGGTGTCAAGGGCTGTGCGGGCCGCCCTGAAGGGGAGCAGGAGCTTGACCAGGCCCACGATATAGACGGGAACGGCCCAGAAAAGCGTATTCACTATGACAAACACAAAGCCGGAGATTCCTCGTATGGTATTCAGCATGGCCGCATATTTCCTGTTATATGTATCGTTTGCGGGGAGCCCCTCGATTCCGCTCCCCCTGATTCAAGGCATGCCGTCCGGTCCGGCAACGGACATCCAACTCTGATTAATTGTAAGAACACATTATCAGACGCACAAGGCTTTTTTTAGCTCATTCCGGAAAATCTTCGAATCACCTTTGTTTAATTGATTTGACATGTTGTACGGCGGCGCCATCCCGTTATGCCTGGATGAATGGTTGGATGAGAAATTGCATGATCCATCAGGTGAAACAAATATCTTGACAGAACGTTTAAGAAGGTACATCAGTGTGAACTGATCATTGACGCTATCCCAAATATACAGTGAACGAGAAGAATTTTCAAGGCCATGATCGAAACATCTCAATTTGGACCGATAACGCAGATAAACATGGGCAGGGAAATGGACGGGCGGACCCTCTACCGGGTTTCCGCCTATCTCATCGACGGGCTGCTCATCGATACCGGCTGCAGTCATACGTCTCAGGAGCTGACTGCTTTTCTGCGCGAAAAAAAAGTCACAAAGGCGGTCAATACGCATTTCCATGAGGACCATATCGGCGGGAATAAGGATGTAATGGATAATTTCGGCATCGATATCTATGCGCACCCTGCGTCGATTCCGCTTATAGCTCAACGGCCCAGCCTGCACCCGATCCAGGTGATGACCTGGGGCCATCCCGCGCCCACCGACGTCAAGGCGGTCCCCGATGTCATATACACCGACAACTACGCGTTCCAGGTGATTGAAACGCCGGGCCATTGCGCCGGCCATGTGGCGTTGATGGAATTAACGAAAGGCTGGTGTTTTTCCGGCGATATATTCACCCGTGAGAACGTCAAGTTTATCCGTGACGAGGAAAATGCCGGCGGCCTTATAGAATCAATGCGGAAGATCGTATCCCTCGCCGGGGCCGGAATCATACTTTTTACGTCCCTCGGGAAAATCATTGAAGACGGCACAAAGGCCCTGACGTCATGCATTGAGTACTTGCTGGACCTGGCTGAAAAAGCTCGGGTCCTTGTCCGGGAAGGACATACCGTTGATGAAATAGTGAATATCATATTCGGAGGGGAATGCGATTTTGCCCGGTTAACCGACGGTCACTTCACGTCAAAGAACCTGATCGAATCGCTTCTGGATATGACAAGGAGCGACTCAGGGGTTTAAATATTTAGTTATTGACTTAAACAATAATCGCGATACTATAATAGATAATTCCCATAACATATCTTTATCAACCGCTTCAGGAGGAATGAAAGGCATCACAATCAATTGGTCCACTATATCTCAATTCTGGTCACAATATACATAATGACAGGAGTGAAGGATATGAAAACCACAAGAAAAGAATTCTTGAAAAATGGATCCATATTTTGCCTGGCGACAATGCTGGGATGCGCAAAAGACGCGAAGGTCCCATGGAACATCAACGAAAAAAACTTTGAGCACGTCCCGGCCTTATACACGAGAAATCCCCTCTATTTTTCAAATCAAAAAACGACCGTCAGCATCGTGAAAGTCAATGGAAAAGGAAGCGAGGCTAAAGCCGTTGAATATGCCGTTGCAAAGGCCCTTGACCTTATCGGCGGCGTGAACCAGGTGACGAAGGGAAAGGAACGCATCCTTCTTAAACCGAACCTGGTGAGCCCCAATGAATCGGACACCACAAAACCGGCTGTCATCGACGCCCTTGCCGGATTGATGAAAAAGGCGGGAAAAGACGTCTGTATCGGAGAAGCCAGCGCCGCATCATGGCACACCATACGGCTAACCATGAAAGGATTTGTCTGCGCGGTGAAAGATCCCGGGGACCTGGCAATCATTCAGAATGAAAATTTTGACAAACTCGGCTATCGTGATGTAGCCAAAAAATATGCCATCCCCCTTGTGAACCTTCACCTGGGCAGAATGGCGAAGATGACCATCCCCGATAACTATGTCCTGAAGGAAATCTTTTTAAATGAAGCTCTTATCAATACGGACATGGTCTGTTCGGTACCCATGATGAAGACCCATACCCTGGCCGGCGTGACCCTGGCGCTGAAAAACGTCGGCATCGGCGCGTATCCCGGGCTGGTATATGGATCGGTCAGGTCAATGTTGCACAGGAAGGCTATGGAGGTTGAGCCCTCAGGAACCGCCACCGCCATAGTCGACATGGTCAAGGCCAATAAAATAGGGTTATGCGTCATCGACGCGACCACGGCCATGGAGGGAAACGGTCCCGCCAAAATGCAGGGCGGGAAATTGCTGAAAATGAACCTCATAATCGCCGGCACCAATCCGCTGGCAACGGACATGGTAGCCGCCGACCTGATGGGATTCAGGCCGGGAGAGATTGATACGTTCACGTGGGCCCATAAAGCCGGGATGACGCCGAACGACATAAGCGACATCCGGATCGTGGGAGAGAACCCGGCGGATGTGCGAAGGAAGTTTATAAAGCCCGCCATTGTACCATACGCACTAATAAGCGGCTGGTACGCTCCTCCCTGCTGATTAACCTATGCAGGATCGTCCCGGAACAGGTTGCAACCATTTTGACTTTTTGCGATCTGGTCACAAAACACCGTTAATGGCGGAGCATGGTTTCCCATGTATCCGTTCGATTAAATTCAAATCATCGAACTCCGTAAACAAAAATAATAATAATGTAATCATTCGTTTTTTGTTGACTTTTTTTTTAAATGGACATTTACAATAGACTCATTGCAAAACTAATTAATCACCTATATCCCCACCGCCGCCGAAGGCGTGGTCAAAGGTGAATATTCAAAAGTAGTCATGCAACAAGTCAAATTGATTAATGATCAAATAACTTCCCATGATACTTTTTACCAGGGAGCAGGCTTAATACTATGACCAAGAAAAATATTGCTATGATGCTGGAGTGGATACGGCCCGCCGGGATCGGACTTGCCATCTTTTTCGCCTACTTTCTGGTTGATGATGCGATATCGCATTTTCACATCATCGGGCCGTTTATAGTAATGATCATGTGCGGGACAGTGGCGTTTGAAGCTCTTTATTTAGGAGAGGTTGCCTCTGAAAAGATCGGGTACGCTCCCAATCGCGCTTATCAGATCCAATCAGGTCTTGCAAACGCCGCCATTGCCATTACGGCCCTGGCTGTTTACCTCCTCAATTGGGGGCGATATGCCGATGCCACTATAGCGACCGCAATGCTGCTCTTCTTTACTTTCTCTGCCGCGAATCACGCAGCAACCGCTGTCAGGGAAGGAAACATGAAGCCCGTCAACCTGCTGCGTCCCATCATGACGCTGCTGCTGATTATCATAGTGGTCCCCCATATGATCAAAGCGCTGAATCAGTGAGACATCGTTTCGGGAAATTTGAAAAGCTGCGGTTTGCAAAGTCCGCAATGAAATTTATTCCACTGTCTGGAGGGATATTATAATGAAAAAGTATTTTTTAAGCTTGCTATCGATCTTTGCCGTCCTCTTCCCGGCCCTGGTCTACGCCGGTCCCAACGAGGACCTCTGGCGGGCCTGCGGCCGCGGGGACATGGCCGCCGTGGAGAGCGCCATCGCCGCCGGCGCCGATATCCGCTCGAAGAACTCCAACGGCGAAACGCCCCTGCATCTCGGGGCGCTCCATCCTGACATTGCGGCATTGCTGCTTCAGAAAGGCGCCGATATCAACGCCCGGGACCGGTGGGACTACACGCCTCTCATGGACACCCTCAAGGGAAAGCACAAGGCGGAGACGAAGTTCTTCCTGGACAAGGGTGCCGACATCAACACCTTTTCGATCATGGGCGAAACGCCCCTGCTCCTCGCCGCGTACAACCTTGACGGCGAGGTGATGGACCTGCTGATCGGCCGGGGGGCGAAAATCAACGCCCGCGGCACGCCGGAACAGATGACGATCCTTCAATCAGCGGCGCGCGGCGTCGAGCTGATCGATGTCTTCAAGATACTGGTGGCCAAGGGCGCCGATGTCAACGCAACCGACGGCAAGGGCCGGACAACGCTCAGCTACGCGCTCATGAACGCGTACCCCTCGGTGATCAATTTCCTTATCGATAGCGGCGCGGACGTGAACGCCAGCGACGGCACGGGATACACCGTGCTGTTTTACGCCGCCCTGAACAACAAGGAGGAGGCGATGGACATCCTCATCTCCCGGGGCGCGAAGACCGGCCAGAAGGGAAACAAGGGCTTCACCATGATGGCGGCGTCGGCCCAGAAGGGGGTTATCAACGTGCTTAACCTCTATCTTAAAAAGGGAGCGGACATCAATGAAAAGGACGACCGGGGTAACGGCCTCCTCCATCACGCCGCCTTCTGTGGCAGCCGGCAGGCCGTCGAGTTCCTCCTCGGCAGGGGGATGGCAGTGGACGGCCGCTCCGGGAACGGAACCACGCCTCTTCACCAGGCAGCCGAGAACGGGAAAACCGGGGTCATGGACACCCTCCTGGGAGCCGGGGCCGACATCAACGCCCGCGACAACCTCGAGAGGACGCCCCTCCTAAGCGCCGCCGAGTTCGGGAACAAGGAGGCCGTGGATTACCTGGTGCGCCGGGGCGCCGACACCGCCGCGAAGGACAGGCACGGCCGTACCTACCTGGAGATCAAGGGATCGGAGTCAGCGAAAGTGATCGTGATTCCGGGCGGAGATAAAAAGGGATCGGAGTCCGGGAAAGAGGCCGTGGTACCGGGCGGAGACAAGAAGGATGTAAAGAAGGAAGAATTAAAAAAAGAGGACATGAAAGCCCGTGACAGGGACGGCAACACCCCGCTCCTGAAGGCAGCTTCGGCAGGGGACCTCAAAGAAATGGAGAGATGCCTTGCCGCCGGGTCTGATGTCAACGCGAAGAACAGGCAGGGCAGCGCAGCCATTCACATAGCCGTGGAAAGCGGCAGGACGGACATGGCGCTCCTGCTGATGTCGAAGGGGGCCTCCCTCACCATCCGCGACAGGAAATTCAGGACGCCCCTCATGATCGCCAGGAACAAGAACAACCGGGAGATGATCGACATCCTCACGGGGCAGGAGAAGAGCGGGCCGAAGCCGAAAAGAAAGTAGGCTTCGCGCTGCGGTACCGCTTTCAGCCTCCGGAGAGCATGGATATTATGATTATGCTGTCGCCGTCATGGAGCTTCGCCTCCGGCGGCGTCCGCCTGCCGTCTTTCATGCAGATTACCCGGAGCTCTTTCGGTATGCGCAGGCCGGAAATGAGCGTGGAAACCGTGGAGCCGCGCGGAATCACCGCCTCTTTACATGCGATATAGCTTCTTACCGGCCCCTTGGCCGCTACTCCTATCGTTATGAGGTCGTCGGCCATATCCGTTCGGCCTCCTCCGAGAGTCCGGCTGACTCGAGCCTGAAGCGCGTCGGAACGCCCTTCACCGGGTCAAGGTCCATCAGGTCATAAAACCTCTTTTTCATGTCGTCAAAATCGATCTCAATGCCGGCCGTGTCGCCGTCCCGGGCAGGCTCCAGGAGCCTCCGCGACAGCGTGTCATCGGACGCCGCGAAGCCCAGCAGGTAATTGATGCAGCGCTTCAGGTCATAGCCGCGCATGCCCGCTCCTATCAGTTCTTCCAGGCTATAGCCATAGCCTGCCGCGGCATTGATCAGGTCGGCGATCTCCTGCATGGTGAAGGAGCGGTCCGCGAACTGGCACAGGCACGCGCTGTTCTCGATGCAGCCTATGGCGGCCGCCAGCACCATGGTCTCGGGCTTCTTCTCGGCGGTGAGGGCCTCGAGATCGAACTCGAAGCCGATCTCAGGGTAGTTGCACGCCCCGGTCTCCATGAAATGCATGGCCGACTGGACGTGGCAGGCGCCGCGGGTGCTCACCGCGTAGGCCAGGGCGTGGCCGTGGCAGCCCCGGGGATCGTGCATGGGCGCCTCCAGGCCCTTGCTCTGGGCAGTGTAATCGATGGCGTTGCCGCCGATTGCCCTGGCCGCGCCGGCGCTTCCCCTTGAAAGGAGCCCGCCCAGGGCGCCGCTGCGCGAAGCCATCGCCGGCAGGATGGCATTCATCACGAGGTCAATGTCGCCCCACCGGAGCGCGACGCCCCCGGTATGTTCATCGGTGAGGTCTCCCCGCTCGTACGCCTCCATGGCCCAGGCAATGGTGGCGCCAGCGCTGATCGTGTCCATGCCCAGGTCGTTGCAGATCCTCCCCGCCTTGCACACCGCCGCGAGGTCCGGCGTGCCCAGGAGGCTGCCGAAGGCCACAACCGTCTCGTATTCCGGGCCCGGGCCTTCCGGCATGGCGTAGGGGCCATCGTCTATCTGCACGATGCGCTTGCACGCCACCGCGCAGTAAGCGCAGGTGCCCGCCTTCTTGAGAAAGCGCTCCGACAGGGTGCTGCCGGTGAGGGCCTCCCCCATCTCCTCGTCAAAGTTCGATGTCCAGTTCTTCACCGGCACGTCGCCGCTGTACATGTGGCCCTCGAGGTTGCCGGCGGTGCCGAAGTCATGGAGCACCTGGGATATGAGGTGCTCCCGTATGCGCGGCGTGAGCTCCCTTACCAGTGCCTTCACCCGCTCCGGGTCCGCCAGCGAAAGCTCGGCTTTCGTTTCCTTCACGACTAAGGCTTTCAGGTTTTTCGATCCCATGACCGCGCCCATGCCGCAGCGGCCGAAGGCGTGGTGTGCCTCGTTCAGGACGCAGGCAAAGGGAACCAGGTTCTCGCCGGCCGGACCGATCACCAGGGACGTGGATTTTTTGCCGTAGGAGTCATGGAGCGCATCGGTACTCTCACCGATGCCCCTGCCCCACAGTGACGCCGCGTCTTCTATCGTGATTTTTTCCTTATCAATGCAGATAACCGACGGTTGTGCCGCCCTGCCCGTTATGACCAGCCCGTCGTACCCGGCCAGCCTGAGGGCCGGCGCGAAAAAACCGCCGCAGGAGGACTCGGCGATCCCCCCGGTCAGGGGAGAGCGGGCCGTGGCGCTCATCCTGCTCGCGCCGGAAAGCCGTATGCCGGCCAGGGGCCCGTTCATCAGTATAAAAAGCGCCTCGGGGGAAAGGGCGTCCGCTGAAAAATCGGCCCGGTCCCAGAACAGCTTCGCCCCGAGGCCGCTGCCGCCGATGAAACGGCGATAGGTCTCCTCCGGCAGGTGAAGCATGGAAACCGTCCCGGTTGAAAGGTTGATATCTGCGATGTTTCCCGTGTTGCCGTTCATTCCTTCCCGTCCTCGTCATGAAAATTCGAGCAGCTCTTTCGTCTTATCAATGATCCGGGCAGCGCTTTATTTTTTCGATACGATCAGGTTATCGAGGCCCATCTCCTTGAGGGCCACCGGGAACAATTGGAAGGCCGGCTTGATCACCGGGAGGAGCTTCAGCATGGCGGTCACCTTCCCGCCCTGCTTTATGATCCCCTTGGTGACACCGGCTATGGGGTTCTCCAGGCCGTGCCAGAAGCGGTGGGAATGATCGGCCGGCTGCTTCGACCACACGTCCTCCTTGAGATCGCAGGGCCCCAGGTAAAAGGTGCCGTAATATCCCTCCTTTGCGGGGGGATTCTTGAGATCTATGGTGATCTCCGCGTCCGGGTCCGTGTACATGAATTTAATGATGATGCCGGCCTTGCTCATCTTTGTGCCGATCTTTTCATCACGGAGAACCCTGTCCAGAAAGTAACCGTATATTTTATAAAGGTCTTCGGTGTCCTTGTAGTAAGTGCTCATTGATATCCTCCTCGTTTTATTGTTCCTATCCCTTCCGCTGGTCAAAACGCCTGCCGAAAATCATGCCGGCGATCCCTACTTTGAGCATCTGAATGGTGCCCCCCGCCACGCCCCAGGCCTTGGCATCGCGGTACATCCGCTCCATGGGGAACTCGTGGCTGTAGCCGTATCCTCCGAAGACCTGCATCGCCAGGTTCGTCACGTCCACCACCATCTCGTTGGCGTAGGCCTTGGCCATGGAGGCCTCGTATATGGAGGGAAGCCCCCGGCCCGCCCCGTTTATGGCGCGGTATACCAGGAGCCGCGCCGCGTCCAGCCTGGTGGCCATGTCCACCATCATGAACTGCACCGCCTGGAACTCGCATATGGGCCTGCCGAAGGCCTTGCGCTCCATGGCGTAGGCCCTGGCCTCCTCGTAGGCCCCGCCGGCCAGGCCCAGGCACATGGCCGCGTTGCCGCACCGCTCGATATCAAAGGTGGACATGAGCTTGTTGAATTCCCCCTGCGGTATCACCAGGTTCTTCTTGGGCACGCGCACGTCGTCGAAATAAAGGTCGCAGGAGGGCATGCCCCTGAGGCCCATGAACTTCTCCTGCTTGCCGAAGGTGAAGCCCGGCGTTCCCTTTTCCACCAGGATGCCGCCGATCCCCTTGTAGCCCTTGATGTCGCCGAAGCGGGTGTAGACCATGTAATGGCTGGCGTGGCCTCCGCCGGTGATGAAGCATTTCTTGCCGTTGAGGATGTAGGAATCGCCGTCCTCGACGGCGCGGGTCGACAGTGACGTGAGGTCCGATCCGGCCTCCGGCTCGGTCATGCAGACCGACACGCTGAAGTCCCCCCGGCACACTCCGGGCACGATGGTCCTCTTCTGCTCCTCGGTGCCGAAGATGTCGATGACCCGCACCGGCCCCACGTTCGACTCGAATACCGGCGCCGCTATCATGGGGCTGAATTTCGCGAGCTCCTCGATGCAGAGGATCGCGTTCATGGCCGGCTGCCCGCCGCCCCCGTGGTCCGGCGAGACCGTCATTCCCAGGAGTCCCATCTCCGAGTATTTTTTCAGAAGCTCAAAGGGAAATTCCCCGGTCTCGTCGATATGCTTGGCCAGTTCCTTGAACTTGTCCCGCTGGCCCATCTTCCTGATGGTATCGACCAGCATCTGTTGTTCTTCGCTCAGTGTAAAATCCATTCTTGTTCCTTTTTCTGTTACTATTATTGTGATGTGTTATATGAATTACCTATATCAGCGAAGCCAGTTCACTGATGTTTTTCGCCCTGTCCAGGTCCATGACCGCATTGATGATCCGGTCGATCTTTTTGGCATCGCGGCTTCCGGCGAAGAACCGCACCTTCTCCGAGATGTCGCCGGCCTCCATGGGATCGCGGGGGTCCCCCTTGGGGATATCCACCTGTTTCACCAGGCGCTCGCCGTTCTTCATGAGGACCTCGATGCGGCTCGCGGTTTTGTCCGGGTACATCTTGTTCAGGGCGTCATCGGGCTGCACCGTCACTTTCTTCGAGAGCGCAATGACCGCCGGATCGGCGATCCTCTTCTCCGTGAGCTGACCCGGCCCCAGCTTCCCGTCCAGCAGGCAGACCGCCACCACGTAGGGAATTGAGAACTGAGCCGACACGAAGCTCCCGCTGTCCGGCATCCCCTTGCCCACCGCCAGCGAGCCGATAGCATAGGTGAACACCGCGATGGATTCGATATCCGAGGCCTTGATATTCTTTTCCCTGACCAGATCCAGCGTCGCCTGGGCCGCGCCGTGCGTGTGCCTGCAAGCCGTGTACGGCTTGAAGTAGACGTCCATTGTGGAGTAATGCTCTCCCAGTCTGTCTGTGATCCGCTCCGGCTTCGGCTCCTGCTTCATGGTTATCTGCGTGAAGCCGCCTTTCAGCGCCGTGCCCTCGAGCACGAACGGATCGCCGGTGAGGCCCTTTCCCGCCAGACCGGCCGCCATGATACCGGCGCTGGCCGCTTGTCCTCCCTGCACGATCTTGATTGTGTATCCGCCCATGAGCTGCTCCGCCATGGTCAGCGGGAGTATATAGCCTGCGATGCCCATGGCATTCAGCATCCTGTCATAATCGTGGCCCATAAGTCTGGAGACTGCCACAGCCGCGCCGAATGTGCCGCAGGTGCCGGTAGGCATAAAACCCGACAGGGTGTGGAACGGATGCACAGCGGCAGATGCCCTGTTCGCCACCTCGTAGCCGGCAACAACGGCCGCTATGATCGCCTTCCCGTCAGAGCCCTTCGATTCGGCAAGGGCGAGCGTGGCTGGGATCACAGCGCATACCGCGTGGTTGCCCCCGAAGCGAAGCCCGTCCTGGGACTCGATTGCCTCAGCAAGGGTGCCGTTGATGAATGCGGCGTTTTGCAGGCCGGTCCTGAACCCGCAACCTAGCGCGGTCGCAGCGTCGGGACCGCCGAGGGACTTGACGAACTCGACGACACCCTGCACCGCGTCAAGCTCCAGCGATCCGTATATATTGGCTATGTAATCGAGGATGCAGAGCTTCGCCTTGTGTTTGACTTCATCAGGCAGTTTTTCAAAGGATAAATCAGAACAGAACTTGACCAGTTCCTTGGTGTATTCCATATGCTGTCCCTCCTTCGATGATATTCAATCAACTATTCATTTCTATGCACTACTCCTCCCCCTTGACGGGGGAGGCCGGGTGGGAGTGTCTGATGTTTGTCACCCTCCCCCTGACCGCGTTCCCAGGATGGGGTTGATGCCAACGCAGGCACAGGATGTGCCGAACGCGTTGGCCTCCCATCAAGGGAGGGGGGCTGATTCGCGCCTATAAGGCGCGGTTACGCAACCGCGCCTACTACACGTATCCTCGCTTCTCATATATCCGTATCATACGATGGGGATCGAGGATCTCCCGCATGGCGCGGAGCTCCTCTGCCCGCGGGGGCTCGGTCTCATGAACGTCATCGCTCACCCTGAGCTTCCATGGCGTGAGCTTAACCACCTCATCCACGGAGGTCCCGGGATGATAGCTCTCGAGATAGGCCTCTTTCGTTTCCTTGTCAAAGCGCATGACCGCCTTGTTGGTGATCATCACCTGGGGGCCCGTATCGGGCGGAAGGCCCCACTTCTCCCGCGCTCCCGGCCCGTCAAGGTACCCGGGTGTGGTAACGAAATCCACTTTTTCGGCCAGGCTCCTGGTGTTATGTAGTGCTATGATGAGGGTGCGCTTTGCCAGGGCTCCGATCGGGTTGGCACCGCCGGACCCCGGCAGGCGGCTCTTCGGGCTTTCGTAGGGCCCGATGGCAGTGGTGTTGATGTTGCCGTACTTGTCGATCTGGCTGCCGGCGAGAAATCCCACGTCGACCCATCCGCCCTGAAGGAAGACGCCCATAATCTCGATCAGGCCGCCGATCATGGCTGCCCCCGGGTTCAGGCACGGATCTCCCACGGAAAGGGCCGGACGGGCCGGACGGGCGTCGTACACGCCGGACTCCTGCATCAGCATGGCCCGGGGCGCGTGGGTATGACGGGCGATATTGGCCGACATGGTGGGGAACCCGGTCCCCACCACGACGATATCGCCGTCCTTTATCTCGCGGGCGCCGCAGCAGGCCATTAATTCAGGTTTGATATAATCACTTGGATGATTTCCCATGGCTCCTCCTCCCGGTCAGTATGCGTACGACACGGGATACCCGTAATCGAATTTCGCCTGCAGGCGCTTGTATTGGGCGTACCCGAATTTCTGAATGTAGTGCTGGACATAGTCGGCGCGGTCCTTGACGCCGAAAACCCACTCGTCCAGGAAGGCCTGGAAGCCTTCGACTGTATTGGAAGCTTCTTTATAAAGATTCCCGAACTGCAGATCCACATCGTAGAACCCGGGCGTATACCCCGGGTGGGAGCCGAAGGGCTCCTCGGTGACGGCTACGACCTTGAAGGACGGAACGATGGTGCGGGACGGGTCCTTGCCTACGGTCTCCCGGCTCACGATGCGCTCGCAGCTCACGATCACCTTTTTCGCCGCGTTGGCCCCCCACTTGCAGTCGCCGCCGATCCCCCACATCTGGGCGTTTCCGTCCTCGTCCGCCTGCTGCACGTGGATGATGGCCGTGTCCGGCCTGAGGGCCGGAACGACCATGACCGGGGTCCCGTCGAAGGGTGACTCGATCATCTTGTACTTGTTCTCGCCCATGAAGGACTTGATCTTCATGAGGTCGGTCCCCACCATGTCCTTCACCGGCACGAAGGGCATTCCCATGGCTCCGGCCATCAGCATGAGGGGAAGGGAGAGGTTCGTGTACTCTTCCAGCTCGATCTTGTGGGGGATCCCCTTCTCTATCGACCGGCGGTAGCACCGGGCCAGGCCATACAGGCCCAGGGAGATGAAGGTGGCGATAAAGCGCTTCACGCATCCGGCGCCGATGAGCATGTCGAAATCGTCGGCGGCATTGCTCCTCGTGATGGTGAGGTCCTTCTTTTTCTGCCGGATGATCTCGTGTATGGCCGCGAAGGGCGGCCTGCAGATATAACCGCCGATAAAGAGGAAGTCGCCGTCACCGACGAACTTTTCCATGGCCTCGGCGGTGGTCATAACCTTTCCCATCCCCATCCTCCTTGATCTGTTTTATATACAGCGCAGGCACAGGATTCGCCGGCGCCGTTCACTGCCTCATTTCGAACTCGGTCCTGCTGATGATCTCTTCCTGGGCGATCTCGCTCAGGCCCGTGAATTCGGCGGAATAGCCGCTCACCCGCACGAACAGGTCCCGGTGCTTTTCCGGATGGTGCTGCGCGTCCCTGAGGATGTTCGTGTCCACCATGTTGAACTGCACCTGGGTGCCGCCCCGCTTGAAATAGCCCCTGATCAGCGAGGCCAGGTTGGCGGTGCTGATCTTCTTGCCCTGGAAGCGCATGTTCAGGTTGGCGCCGTTGTACACCCGCTCGACCGGCAGCTTCGTAACGGAATTCATTATCGCCGTGGGCCCGGATATGGCGTTCCCGGTGGTCGGCGTAATGCCGTTGCCCAGGACATCGCCGGCGAACCGCCCGTCCGGCGTCGCCGCCGTGAAGGCCCCCATCGTAATGTGAAAACCGACGGAGAATATGCCCGGCCAGAAAAATCCGCCCCGGAAATTGCGCTTATCAGCGAGGACATCGCAGTAGTGATCGGCCACTTTCGCGGCCATGGCGTCGACCTCGTCATTGTCGTTGCCGTATTTCGGGATCCGGTTGTGCAGGTAGACGCGCTTATCCTCCGCGTCCTGCCAGTCCTCCGACAGCCACTGGACCAGGTCGGCCATGGAGAAACGCTTCTCGTCGAAAACCGCCTTTTTCACCGCGTAGAGGCTGTCCACCACGTTGGCGAAGCCCATGAGCTGGACCCCGGTGGAATTGTAGACCGCCCCCCCGGCCGTGAGGTCCTTTCCCTTCTCAAGACAGCCGTCAACCATGGCGGAGGCGAAGGGAGAGGGAACGTTTTCCGATATAATGCGGTCGAGCAATTCCATGCCACGCACCATCTGGCCGATGAAATGCCGCACCTGGCCGTCGTAGGCGTTCCACACATCGTCGAAGCTGGTGAACCCGGCCGGGTCCCCTGTCTCGATGCCGCTGGGATAGCCGAAGATATTGTCTATCCCGTTAGACAGGGCCAGCTCCACGCACTTGACGCCGCTGAACTGCACGGCGAAGGTGGATCCGAAGGTCTTGCCCTGGGCGTTCGGCTCCAGGCAGCCCACCATGCCGTAATTCCGCGCGTCCTCCAGTGTGTGGCCCCCTTTCACCAGGGACCGGATAATGGCCTCATCGTTGAATAAATGCATCAGCACGCCGTCCCGGTCATAGTCCAGGGCCCTGTTCATCAGCTCTTCGGGACAGTCGGGCGATATCCGCACGCCGAAATTGGGCTGCACGGTCCGCACGTCCCCGAAGGCGTCCAGGGCGATATAACTCATGT
The DNA here is from genome assembly GCA_017999915.1 of Spirochaetota bacterium. Taxonomy (NCBI): domain Bacteria; kingdom Pseudomonadati; phylum Spirochaetota; species Spirochaetota bacterium. Next base: position 147,137 of record JAGNKX010000012.1, on the reverse strand, counting down.
CATTGGTGGCGTCGCGGCCGTCTATACCGACGCCGCCCACGGTGACGTTCTGCGTGGTCTTGCCCTCGGTGCCCTCCCCGCCGGGGATGAAGGCCTCCTCGAGGACGTTCCATATCTCGTTGGTCTTCACAAAGAGCATGGCCGTGAGCTCCCGGGCCCTGTCCGCGCTGCCCCGCTTCGCCTCCATGTCCTTCTTGTAATACGGAAACAGTATCTGGTCGATCCGTCCCAGGGAGATGGAGTTTCCGCCGGACTCGATCTGGGCCACCAGGTGGATGAAATAGACGCTCTGGACAGCCTCGTGGAGCGTCTCCGCCGGGTATTCGGGCACGCGGGCGCAGACGCGGGCGATCTCTCTCAGCTCGTCGGCCCGGGCCGGGTCCCACTCGTTTTTTGCCATTGACAGCGCGAGCTCCGCGTAGCGCCGGGCGAAGGATATGACGGCCCGGCAGGATCGTATCACCGCGTCATAGAAGAGGCCCTTCTCGCCGGACCTGTCGCCGGGCGAAAGCGCTGCCATTCTTCCCTCGGCGTCCTCGATGACGCCACGGAGACCCACGGTCAGGACGCGCTCATGGTCCATGGTGAAATGGCCGATCCCGTAGGTTATCTCGAGCATCATGGTGAAAATATACTTATCCATGTCCGTCAGGATATCTTCCGGCATCTGCTCCTTCATGCGGTCTTCCACGGTCTTGCCTTTCCAGAAAGGCAGGATCTCCTCGGCGAGCTCTTTTTTCTCTTCCGCAGTAATAAGGGCCCGCTGGAGCACGCGGGTGTCGAAATTCTCCAGGTCCCCTTCTATCCAGAGGGACTTGTTTTCCGGGAACAGGGGCGCTCCCTTGAGCTTGGAGGTGCGGCACCCCACGATCACCTCGTCTTCGCGTATGATGACGCTGATATTGTTCAGGATATTCTCAAAGGCCAGGCTCATCCTCGTCAGGGGATTTTTGTCCCAGTGGAGCTTCATCGCCTCAGTGAGGTAGCGTGCGCGCTCGATGCACACCTCCTGGGGCGCTTCTATGATCCTCCAGCGGAGGCCGTCGACGCGGGACCGCGTCGGAGGCCGGCTCAGTGCGTGTTGCGTGCTCATGGTGTACCTCCTGTTCTTTAAGTATGCATCCCGGGTTTTGGAACGCACCCTTAGACTTTGATATTCATGTGATTCACCAGTATGGTGTCACGGAGCGAGCGGGGAAGAAACTGGTTGAGCCACAGGAAAAAGCTGCTCATGAAGTCAACCTGGTTGAATATGCGGGGCTTTTTCGCCTCGATCACCTTCACGATCCTCTTTGCCGCGTCGGGGGGCGTCGGCGCCGTCTTGATGAGCTCGTCGTCGCGCTCGATGAAGCGACGGGCCCGGTCCCGGTAGGCCGATCCTTCCGGCGGCAGCACGTGGATCTTCGCCGCGAAGGTGGTGGACACCTGCGCCGGCTCTATCAGCGCCACCTTGATGCCGAAGGGCTCCACCTCGTACTTGAGGGAAAGCACGAGCCCCGTGATGGCGAACTTGCTCGCCGAGTATATCGATTCAAAGGGAAAGGGTATGCGCCCGACGAGGGAAGACATGGCGATGAGCTTCCCGGAGCGACGCTCCCTCATGGACGGGATAAAGGCCTGGAAGATCGCTGATGCGCCGATGACGTTTATCTCGAGGCACTTGAGGGCCTTCTCCAGGTTGGCCTCTTCGAAGGGACAGAAGAACCCTATCCCCACGTTGGAAAGTACCGTGTCCACATGGCCGTACTTCTCCAGGACCCGGTCTCGGAATTTCGCGATCGCCTGGCGATCGGTAATATCGATCACGTCGAGCAGGTGCTCTCCGCCGAACCTCTCGAGCTCCTTCTTCAAAGACGCGATGCCCGCGGCGTCGACATCGAACCCCGCGATGGAATGGCCCGACGCTGCCAGCATAGCCGCAACGTGACGACCCATGCCGTCAGCTAATCCGGTAATGACCACAACCTGTCCCATGCAAAACCTCCCGCTTATTAAGCTGTTTTTGTAGTTGCTTCCTGCGCCCGATACCATTCTGCTATCTGTTTCATGGATTCCCTGAAGTCAGGATATATCATACGGTATCCGGTGGATTTCAGTTTACTGTTATCGACGACATAATCGTCATAGAGGTAGCGCACCGCGTCCAGCTCGAGGTCCGGGATGCGGCCCTTGCGCGCCGACGCGATGCCATCCATCCTGGCCACGGTCTTCACCAGCCAGAGGGGCAGGTGCAGCTTGGGCGGTTTGGTCCCGAATGCCTCGGACGCCATCATGAGGGCCTCTTCCAGGGACGGGTGGGTGTCCTCGCCCAGATTGTAGGCCTGCCCCACGGCCGAATCGAGGAACGAGAGATGCTCCACCGCTGCGGCCACGTCCTCGGCGCGGACATTCGACAGTAGCTGCGCGCCGCTGCCGGGTATGGCGGTGATGCTGGTGGGCCGGGAAAAGGCCTTGCCGGCCCCGTCATTGCACCGGGGGCCATACACGGTGCAGGGCCTCGTGATGATTGCCGGCAGCCCCTCCTTGATGCGGCGCCACACGACATCCTCGCCGTCACGCTTGCTCCGGCCGTAGGAATCGCGCGGCTCCCGTGGAGAGTCCTCCCGGAAGGGCGTTCCCTTGTAGTAGCCGTACACGCTGGTGGAGCCGACGTGGACATACCGCTTGACGCCGTTTTTAAGGGCAAGCCCCGTGAACTCCTCGACGCCCTTCACATTGGTGGGATAGAGCGATTCATAGGGCGTGGAAAAATTGCAGATGGCGCCCAGGTGAAAAATGCGGTCAACGCCCCCGGCGAAGAGGGGCGGCAGCGTCTCGGGCCTGGTCAGGTCCGCCGCGACGTATTCCACCCCCAGGCGCTCGAAAAAAGAGATGTCCTTCCGGGGCCGCGCCGATGCCCTGACGCGGATCCCCTTGCGGGCGAGATATTCCACAAGGTGACTCCCCATGAACCCGGCCGCGCCGGTGACGAGAGTGATGCCCTTAAATTCCATGATACGCCCCCTTTATGTAACTGACGCCGCTGCGGCCCGCCAGCGCGTCACGCCGGTTTCGGCGGATTGTGTCCCACTATCGCCTTTATCTCAAGGTACTCCTCGAGACCGTACTTGCTCCTCTCGCGTCCGATGCCGGACTGCTTGTACCCTCCAGCCGGCGCGTCCACGTCGAATATGGAATCATTGATGAATACCTGCCCGGTTCGGATCCTCTTCGCGACCCGCCGCGCCCTCTCCAGGTCGCCGGACCAGACGCACCCGGAAAGACCGTACACGCTGTCGTTGGCGATCTCGATCGCTTCTTCCTCGCTTTTGCAGGGAATGATCGAGAGCACCGGCCCGAATATCTCCTCCTGGGCGATGGTCATATCCGGCCTGACATCGGCAAACACCGTTGGCCTGACGAAATAACCTTTCTCCGGATGATCCGGGAGCTCGGGACCGCCGCACACCAGTGTGGCCCCCTCCTTGATCCCGGACCTGATATATCTCAAGACCGACAGTCGCTGGTTTTCGTCCACCATGGGCCCAAGGTAGACCCCTTCCTCGAAGGCGTCGCCCATCTTCATGGCAGCGACGGTCGCCTTCGCTATCTCCGCCGCCTCCTTCTGTTTATCAGTGGGAACGAGCATCCTGCTCAGGGAGATGCAGGTCTGGCCGGAATTCAGGAAGCTGCTGTACACGCCCTTGGATACCGCCTTCTGGAAGTCGGCGTCGTCCAGTATGATGTTCGCGGATTTGCCGCCGAGCTCGAGGGTCACCCTCTTGATGGTCTCGGCCGCGGCCTGGGCGACCAGCGTCCCGGATTGCGTGGACCCGGTGAGGGAGACCATGTCGACGTCCCGGTGGGAGGCCAGGGCGCTGCCCACCTTCGATCCCGCGCCGACCACGAGGTTAAACACGCCGGCGGGAAGTCCCACCTCTTCCATGATCTCGGCGAGCATGTAGGAGTTAAGCGGCGCCAGCTGGCTCGGTTTCAGGACCATGGTGCAGCCGGCCGCCAGGGCCGGGGCCACCTTGCCGATCACCTGGTGCATCGGATAGTTCCACGGTGTGATAAACCCGCACACTCCGATCGGCTCTTTCACGATCTGGGTGCGGCCCATGGCGTATTCAAACTCGTATTTTTCCAGGATCGGAACGAAGGAGTTCAGGACCGCGATGGGAAGGCCGGCCTGGATCGCCCGCGCCAGCTGCACGGGCATGCCCATTTCCCTGGCGATGGTATCGCCGATCTCGGCCTGGCGCGCGGCCATGGCCTTGGCGATTTTCGAAAGGAACGACGCACGCTCGGAGACCGTCGTCCGCGACCATGATGTGAAGGCCTCCCGCGCGGCAGCGACCGCCCGGTCGACGTCCTCGGCGCCGCCCATGGACACCTTCGCGATGGGCTCCTCCGTGCAGGGATTGATGACATCGACGGTGTCCCTGCCGATGGGGGCCACCCATGCGCCGTTTATATAGAGCTTGTCATGCGCCTTCATGGTTCCTCCCTGTTTCCGGCGGTGCTGCGCCGCCTCTATCCCTCGCAGGCTGGTTGCGGCCAACCGCTCGTCAAAGGCTTGGCCGCCTGCGCCGGTTTCTCCATTACTGTTTCCCTATTGCAAACGATGGTGATTCCATGAAAACCCTCTGCTCACCCTTCTCTCCCAAGCAGAAAGCCGATTATACTTTTTCCAGGACAGCCTCTGACGCGTTCTTCTCTATCTCGGACCGGGCGTTGCGAAGCCATTCCAGGAACATCTCGTTCTGGGTGACGCCGAGCTCCGCGAGGAGCCGTGAATAGATCCCCTGCCGCTCCCAGCGGGCCATGTTTTTCCTTCGCCGGCCGAGCTGCTTCTCAAACAGCTCGATCTGTTCATCGATCATCTCCAGGGCGCGCTCCGTATCGCCGAATCCGAAAAAGGGGAACTTGAGCAGAAAGGGGTCCCTGATCAGCATCGTCCGCTCCGGGGACTCCGAGAGCCACCGCAAGAACTCGTCCATGCCCTTCTCGGTGATCGAATAGAGCTTTTTCTGGGGCCCGCCGTCATCGGAGGGCGCCACCTCGAGCATGGCGATCAGTCCATCTTTTTCAAGGTCCTTCAGGTTAGGATAGATCTGTCCGAAATTGGCGGACCACATGTGGCCGAAATTCTTCTCAATATGCTCCTTGATACGGTAGCCGTGCATGTCCGTGTAATTAAGGAGACCTAAAATCGCGTACTTTATTGACATTGGATTAGCTCGTCTTATTGAATTACTGTCGATTAACTATATATATTCTATATATATATTATATATACCTGTCAACATAATTTTTATTTTATACAATATTTTCACAAATTAATAGCTGTATAAAATATACAAATAAAATTTTATGTCATTAATTTAAATAATGAGGGACCACCGTACAACTTCAGGAGCTATAAATATTATTTCATTTAATGGCGGAATAAAATGCAGAAGATCATTTTATAATAAGGAAGAGAAACGTTATCTTATTTGGCGGGCGGAAAGCCTATAGTCCAATAGAATACCCCTGAAACCTGCATCTCAGTTCTTAAATGCGCCCTTAATGACCACCTCGCAGCAATCATCTCCCCGGTTCAGGTTTTTCGCGTGAACGACCTCGATATCGGTCTCTTTGCCGAAAAGCCCGCGGGCCATTCCCGTATAGGTTTCCACGGTGACGATGCCGCAGTCGGCTATCCCCGCCTTGGCGATGCCCTTCTGAATATCGCAGTCGCTTACCCGTACACGGATTGCGCCGTCCTCCATGTCGACGGTCCGGTTTGTTATGCCAAGAATGCTCATGAAGATTTCCATGGCGTCCAGGAAACTGTCAGGCCAGACAGGATCGGGCAAGATGTTCTTCCTGATGTGCTTCCCCATCACGTAGGAAAACTGCTTCCACGCCGCCACATCCATTTCCCAGGCTGCGTCAATGCCGAACTTCCTGGCCACGGCCATGAACCAGGCGCCGTCCATCCGCGCGAAGGATACCTGTGACAGGCCATTGAGCTGCTTTTCAGAAATCTTCATAATACATTTCCCTCATTTAATAGATCCGGCTCTTATCTTCTACGGAACCATGGCTTCCCGTTATCATTCATTTCGGCAGCCTGAAGGCCTCCTCCGCTTCCCGGAGCTCCTTCTTCTTCCTCTCGGCGCTCCACTTGAGCTTCTTCGCGGCCAGGTCGGCCACGGCATTGAGGACCTTGGCGCCGGGGTGCCCCAGTGTGCCGATCCCGGTCCGCCGGAACAGGATGTCCTTCAGGGTGAAGGCCATCTCATGCTCAATGGCATAGACCACCTGGGCCAGGATCTCGCCGTCTGCGTTCAGCGGCTCCCGCAGCTTCTTATCCTTCCGCGCCAGCTCCGCCACGCCGCTGTAATCGGTGCCGTAGTGCCTCCCCAGGTATTCCATGGTGGACGGGGCGATGTCGGGATTTTCCCTTTTGATCTTCCCGATGAAGGCGTCCACATCGTCAATGTCGCACCCGGCGAGCCTTTGGGACGCGGTGACGCACTTTGCCAGCTTCCTCCCCAGCCGCTTCTCCAGGGCCCGCAGCACCTGCTCAGCCAGGTTGCGGCTTGTGGTATACTTGCCGCCCTCGGCGGTGATGAGGCCGCCGAGCCCCTCCGCGGCGTGGTCAATGACCTCGTACTTCCTGGTGGTGGTGTAGCTGTCGCCCCCGTCCGAGCCGACCAGGGGCCGCAGGCCGCCATAGGCGAACCGCACATCCTTGTACCGGATCGGATCGTCGTTGCCGAAGTTGGCGTTCACCAGGTCAAGGAGCTCCTCGATGCTCCGCCTCGTGACGCGGTACCCGTCGGGGCTGCCGGGATACACCTTGTCCGTGGTGCCGATGAGGGTCTTGCCCCGCCAGGGTATCAGGAAGAAGTGCTGCTTCTTTGTCATGGTTCCCACGGCGTAGGTCTTCGTGCGGCTGTCCACGATGATGTGGATACCCTCGGAGCGCTGGATGGCGTGGCCGCTGTCACCCTTCTTCGCCATCCCCAGCACCTCGTCGGCCCAGGGGCCGGCGCAGTTGACGGTACATGACGCCCTGATCGAGTATTTCTTATTTTTAACGAGGTCCCGCGCCACCACGCCGGCAACGGATCCGTCCCCGGTGATGATGAAATCCTCCGCCTTCGCATAGTTGGCCACCCTGGCCCCGCACTGCTCCGCGGACTTGACAAAGGCCAGGGTGAGCCGCTCGGGACAGATGCTGATGCAGTCGTAGTAGATGCCGGCCCCGGTGAAGCCGTCACGCTTCACGTTCGGCTCCTCCCGCAGGGCCCGGTCCCGGGACATGGAGGAATGGTTCGGGATCTTTTTCTTCTTGTCCCAGGTGAAGCCCTTGTCGAAGGCCAGGATATCGTAAAGATAAAGGCCGATGTTTATCACCAGGGAGGGGCTGGTGAACATGCAGGCCAGGGGATAGACGAAGTTCGGCGCGATGTTCTCCATGATCCTCCGCTCCCGGAGCGACTCCCGCACCAGGGCGAACTCGAAGGTCTTCAGGTAGCGGAGCCCTCCGTGAATGAACTTGGAGGTGGCGGCCGAGGTGGCGCAGCCGAAATCGCCCTTCCCCACCAGGGCCACCGAGAGGCCGCGGCTCGCCGCGTCGTAGGCCACGGCCGCGCCGGTGATCCCGCCGCCGATGACGATGACGTCGAACTGTTCGTCCTTATACGTTTCGATGAATCGTTCCATGTCTTTGCTCGCTTAACTGTTGATGGTATTGAAGGCTGCCCTGTTGTTCTTGTACAGCGCCTTGTATTGCCCGTAGAGCCTGTCGTACACCGCCGCGTTGCCCGGATCGGGCGTGTAGGTGTTTCCCTTTTCAAGAATTCTGTCGATATCGGTGAACTCCTTGTATATCCCCAGCGCCACCATGGCGGTAGCCGCGACGCCCAGGGCGCTGGCCATCTGCGGGTTCTTCATCTGCACCACGGGCTTCTGTAGCACGTCGGCGAAGATGCGGCACCATATGTCGCTCTTGGAGGCGCCGCCGATCAGCCTGACGGCCTCCGACGAGGGCTTTGACGCCTTCAGGGACAGCTTCTCCACGTACTCCATCCCCCAGCGTATATTGTAGGCCACTCCCTCCATGGCCGCGCGCAGGAGGTCGGCCCTGACCGTGTTCATGCCGATGTTGAATATCTGGCCGCGCAGGTAGGGATTGTTGACCGGGGAGCGCTCGCCAAAGAGCCAGGGGGTGAAGATGACATTGTTCGCCCCGGCCGGCGACTGCGCCGCCTCCCGGTCCAGGTCCGCGTACACGTCCCGGGCGGACATCTCCCCGGTGAACCTCGGCGGGTAGAGTATTCCCTTGATCCAGTCCAGGGCGGCCCCCAGGGTCTCCTGCTTGCTGATGATGAGGAAGATTCCCGGCATCCCCGAGGCGGTGGTGCCGACGTAGTGCGCCATGTCGATGGTCTTCTTCGGATGGTGCGTGGCCACTCACCCGGCTGTGCCTATGTTCACGTGGATCCTGCCGGGCTCGATGGCGCCGGACCCGATGGCCGAGGTGAGCATGTCGCCGGAGCCGTTGACCACGGGCAGGCCCTCGGGAACGCCGGTTTTAGCGGAGAATTCGCCGGTCACCTTCCCGGCCACTGCGGTGGAGGCCCTGAGATCCGGCATCTTCCCCGGGTCAAGGCCGAACATGCGGTGGATGCTATCGGACCAGTGCCATTTTTTCTGATCGCCCCTGGTGTCCATGAGCCAGGTGACGTAGGCCATGTCGTAGGAGGTCACAAAATTGCCCGTGGCGAGAAAGACGGCATAGTCTTTCACGTCAAGGAACCTGTGCGTCGCGTCGTATATCTCCGGCCTGTTCTTTTTCAGCCATGCGATCTTGCAGACCGTGTCCTTCCCGGTGGTACCCGGCATACCGCCGGTAATCGGTATGAACCTGAGGATCCTGGAAAGAGGATAGCCTTCGATCTTTACGAGGCCCCGGAGCAGCTCCTCCCGGACGAAGGCGGCGGCGCGCTCGTCCATCCACGTCATGGAGTTCATCAGGGGCCTGCCGTCCTTGCCGATGGGGATGGCGTTCTGCATCTGGCTCGTGAAGGCCATGGCAGCGAGCCGGGGCAGACATTCCGGGTGCGCCGCCAGGACCTCCCTGGCGGTACCGTAGATCGCGCCGGCCAGCTCATCGGGAGACTGCTCCACGCAGGCGTGCTCCGGGTAGGAGAGAGTACAGGACATCTGGCGCGAATCGATGTAGCCGTCCGGGCTCACCAGCACCGCCTTGGTCTCCGTGGTGCCCACATCGATCGCAAGAATGAGATTCTTCTCTTCCATGGATGCCCTCCTCGAACGGTGGCCAGGGTCAGAGCCTGTGCATGATGGCCATCTCGACGGCCCCCTCGATCAATTCGATATCGACACCGGAAACCGTATCAATACTGAACCAACCATTATACCATCGAAATGGCAATCACAATTGTATACTGTATTTAAAATAATTGTTCGGAAGGCTGTGTCACTTTCTAATAACATAATCATCTATTACAGACCCATCCTGTTTGCGGGCAACAATACGCAATGATTTATCAGTGACCGTGACCGCTTCATAGCAGGGCTGGTCCGTGGGATTATGGAAAAAAACATCCACCGACGACGGCACCATGATCTTATAGTATTTTGGACCGCTTCTCCCCGTGGTGTAATAGACCGTGCCGTCCTTCGGGTCATCGTAAGATATATCTTTTTCCATGGGCTTTGTCCTGGCAAGGACATGATCGTGGCCGTTGAAAACGACATCCACGTGATGCCTCTCAATGACCGGGCAAAAGGCCTCCCTGACGCTCTTGTTCCTGTCCAGGAAGTAATGGGAATAGGGAGTTTTATGGAAAAAAACCAGCTTCCACCTCTTGCCGGTTGACCTGAGATCTTTCTCTAGCCATGCCGCCTGCACCTTCAGCATCCTGTCATCGCCGGGAGTTTCCTCTTCCTGCTGGCTGTCCAGTATCGAAAAGTGCGCCGGCCCGTAATCGAAAGAATAGACCTGTCCTTTCAAACCATCAGGTCCGTTCCGGAACGTTTTAAACTGGCTCACGAAATACCGGGGAGTGGAATAGGACTTCCTTTTTAACGTGTATGTCTCATGGTTCCCCACGACAGGCGCCATGGGGATCGTGCGGATCACATCCTGCGCCGCATTGAACCAATTGTCCCAATGGATATAATTCTGTCCTGTTTCAACCAGGTCGCCCATGCTGATAAAGAATCGCGCCTTGCTATTGAGCGCCACCGCCTTCGTCACCGTATCATGCCACTGGGAATAATCGGGATTTTTGTAATTCCCGCTCTGGCTGTCGCCGAAAATCAGGAACTCCGCCGTTTCAGGGTCCCTGTCTGCCGTTGTGAAGGTATAGCGCGGACTGTACACGCTTCCGTTGGCGACCCGGTATGAATAGCGGGTATCCGCCTTGAGCTTCCTGAGGGTGGCGCTGAAGATATTCATCTTACCGGGCCTGTCACTTGATATGGTGGAGAAAAACTCAACATGGGCTTTGGCAACGGATCTTTCCGAAGCCGCCCCATCGGCCTCGCTGTATTCGACGCTGCCCTCCATTACCGCAGGCGCCCCCCGCCATGAGATCGTCTGGGTCGTCGCGGGATCATCGGTCCAGGTCAAGACGATATGATCCGGCTTCCCGGTGGCGTTGAGGTTTTCATTGATCGATGTATTGTTAAAGACGGAAGACGAAGCGCTGCAAATAAAAACAAATGCAAGGGCAAACAATAATACGGGGAACCGGTTTTTCATGATGAACCTCAAGGAGTATGTACGTAACAATAGCTTTTTCGTATGTCAATACTTTTCATGGCCAGGGGCGCACGATGGCAGCGGTAGCAGTAGAATATTTTTCTTGACTTTTACGATCCCCCGGCGCCACGTTAAAGAATAAGGATGCTCATAATGATTACGATTGACAGAGCCACCAAGCAATACGGCGCCCTGACCGCGGTCGATGCCGTTTCCTTCGAGGTGCATAAAGGCGAATATTTCGCCCTCCTCGGCCCCAACGGCGCGGGAAAAACGACCATCGTCAAGATGCTCCTCGATTTTACCGCGCCGACAAGCGGCCAGGTCTCCATCGACGGGGTCCCTTCCCATGACACCGCCGCACGGGCCGGCGTCGGGTACCTTGCCGAAAATCACAAGATAGCGCAGCACCTGTCGGGATACGCGTACCTGGCCCGCTGCGCCGATTATATCGGGCTTTCCAAATCGGAGGCGAGGGAGCAGATCGGCTCCATCGTCGAAATGGTCGGCATGACGGGCAAGGAACGGGACCTGTCAAGGACCTACAGCAAGGGCATGGTGCAGCGCATCGGCCTGGGGGCGTGCCTCCTGGGAAAACCGAAGGTCCTCATGCTGGACGAGCCGACCGCCGGGCTGGATCCGATCGGCATCCGCGAGATCCGCATGATCCTCGAGAACCTCCGGAAGGACGGCATGACGATCCTCCTGAACTCGCACCTCCTTTCGGAGGTTGAAAAAGTCTGCGACACCGCGGCCATCATCAAAAACGGGAAACTGCTGGTGAAAGACGCCATCGCCTCCATCGTCAGGAAAGGAGAGAACCTGGAAGACGTCTTCGTCCGGTACGTGCAGGGATAACATGGATAAACTGAAAACAATACTCCGCATCGCCGGTCATACCGTATCCGACCAGATCAGGCAGAAGAGCCTGGTGGTCATATTCGTCATCTGCGGGTTCATTGTCCTCGGGATCAGGAACTGCTACCAGGGCGACTATGTCATCAACGACCAGCAGGTGAGCGCCGCTTCCTTCGCCCTGGGCGCGTCAAAGGGAATGTTCAATTTCGTCGCCACCGTGGCCATGATCATCGCCGCCCTGCTGTCCATGCGCCTGTACAAGCGCGAGCGGAGCGACGGCACCCAGAGCGCCGTTCTGTCGAAGCCGGTCTCGCGGTACGAATATATCGCCGGCAAGGCGGCCGGTCTCTGGGCCGTGGCCTTCGTGTTCATGTTCGCCCTCCACGGGATCATCTTCGCGATCGGGCTGGCCAAGACCGGAGAGGCGGTGCCGGGATTTCTGCTTGCCTCCATGCTCTGTTCAATAAATATACTGTTCGTGGTGTTCTTCGTGATGCTCCTGTCGCTCTACATGCCGGATTTCGCCTGCTTCATCGTCATATCCGCCATCGGCGTCTTCGGCCATATCGGCGACGGCGTCTATTCCATCGCCACCAGCGACATGGCGCGGGGCCTCATGGAAGCGAACGCCGCGAAGCTCCCCGACATATCCGTGTGGAAAGTGATCTACCTGGCGCTGCCCAAGATATCGACGGTCCAATCCTTCGCCTCTTCGTTCATAGAAAACAATCCCTTCGATTACGCCGGCCCCATACACCCGATGATCAACATAGCGGTCTATTGTGCGGCCGCCATCGCGGGCCTGCTGGTCCTGTTCCGGAAGCAGGATATCGGATAATTCCCTGTTATGCCATGGCTATCAAACGCAGGGCCCATGGTTTCCCATGGGCCTTATTGATGAATGTGCGCCTTCCTTAATGATTGATGCTACTTAACCTGGTTCATCCAGGTCATTCCATTGAATCCGCAAAGGGCATGAGCCTCACACCGACCCAAGGCTCGCCCATGTACCCGAATATGGAGCGGAGCTCGCGCTCGCCGTTGTCTATGATGTCACGGTGCCCCTCCACCCTGTTCCCGACCTCGGACCAGTAGTCGCACCTGCCGATGTCCAGGAAATTGATGATCCAGCCCGCGGTCCCTTCGGCGGGTCTTTCCGGATCGCTGCCGAAGAAATCTATCTTCCCGCGATAGGAGCCGATGTCGGCCACCATGTGGTCATAGCGCCACATCGATTCCGCGAGCTGGCCCGAGATCTCGTAGATCGCGCCGACGATCGGGTGCATCTGGGCCATGCGCATGCGCGGCATGATGAAGTGGTTGGTCGCGACCACCATGTCCGGGTCGGTCTCGGTCTGCGGCGCGAAGTTGAACCCGATATTCCAGTATCCCAGGTCGGCGTAAAAGGGATTGGCGACCTTCAGGGTCAGGTTGATCCCGCTGTAATATGACGGGTACGTCCATTTGGCCGAGCGGATGCCGACGCCATGGACCGGCGCCGGATCGTTAAGGTGCAGTATGGCGCCCAGGAGAAGCGTGCGCTCCCACCAGGGCAGGCAGTTCGGCCCGTCATAGTAGGGGGCCGAGGGCAGCGTTTCAAGCACAACGCCGGGACCGTAGTCCGAATCCGTATCGTCATCCCCGATGATATAGTCCCAGGTGATGCCGCGGGGAAGGCCCTGGACAAGCCCGACCGCCTCCTTGAGCGTCGACGAGTACTGGAGGACGTGGCGCACCACCATGAGGCAGCCCATCCCGATGGTTGTTCCGAAGGCGCCGCTCTGGTTCACGTCCTGGCCGATGGAGACGCCGTCGGTATTGACGCCAGTGGTGTGGCCCACGAAGCCCGGCGTGTCCACGGTGACAAAGGACTTCGATCCCGCATCCGACGGAAGGTAGACCATCATGGCAGCGCAGTCCTGGTACACCTCGCCGGTGGTGAACATGAAGTCCCTCCCGTGATAGGTCTTGCCGCCGGCGGTGATGTTGCCGGCAATGACAAATTCGTTGCACCCGGCGCGGGGGAACCATTTTTTCATGTCCGCTTTCGGGAACGATACCCTGCCCCCGCTGAAAACGAAATACTGGTTCAGCGCGGTGTTCTTCGCAGCCAGGTTCTTCAGGCTCTGGCAGACCAGGTCCGTACGCGATCCCGAAGGGAGCTGGCCGAGGAGCGCCGCGAGAAGATAGTAAAATGAATCAACCCCCTGGTTGAGGATCATCGCGTCAATGTATTTCACATCCGTGTACCCTGCCGCGTTCAGGCCCGCCACGAGGCCCTTCATCTCTTCCTTCATGTATGAGGGAACGTCGGGCTCCGCGTCCTGGACAATGATGCAGAGCATCTCGTACATCCACGCCCAGAGTGCCTCGGAAAGGGTGTCGCCCTCCTTGAGGGTGAGGCCGAACATCGCGAACTGCTCAAAACCGGCTCGCTTGAGGAAGGTCGTGAGCATGGCGTGGGTTTGCTCCGGCATCAGGTACGCGGCCTGGTATCCCATGCTGAAGGGCGTGCCGGTGAGAACCAGGCAGTATTTCGGGTTTTTCGACGAGCCCTTGAGATAGGCGTAGTGCCCCAGGTGTCCCGTGTAGCCGTCATAGGTCACCTGCGACACCGGATCGATCTCCTGATCGGCCATCGCTGTCTCGATCATGGCGCCGGATATCACCACCTCTTTCGCCGTCGATTCGGAGCTTGAGGACCCGGTTAAAGCTGATATAAGGGGAATAGTGCCCGTTTCGCACCCCGCGGCCCCGACCAGTGCAGCCAGGGCAATTGACATGAATACATATTTCTTTTTAATCATGACATACATCCTCCATTGTAATTAATTACACCCTCTTCAGCACATAGGGAATATACCTTTTCCTTAATACACGTTAAATTTAACTAAATTATATTTTACCGGATGTAAAAGTCAACTTCTATTTGATAAGGCATCTCGGGGATGAAATTATCTCTCCTAACCTTGTGAACGATAAACCCGGATTACTCATTGACACCAAAGTATATTGATGTATATAAATAATTCATTACACTGGGGAGTTCACCATGGCCAAACCAACCAGATCCTTATCCCTAAACGACAAGAACACCGTCGCCCTGCTGGACGAAACATGCCTCTGGTCCGCTCCCTTCGGGCGGATGCTCCTGGACGAGGTCGCCTACAGGGACAAGATGAGGTTTCTCGACATAGGGCCCGGGACCGGTTTTCCCCTCATAGAGCTTGCCCAGCGGCTCTACAAATCTGAAGCCTACGGCATCGATCCCTGGGACGCGGCGCGGAGGCGCATCAAGGCAAAGGCCGATCTCCTGGGATTAACTAATGTCAGCATAGTGAAGGGAAAAGCTGAGCGGCTGCCCTTCGATGATGATTTCTTCGATCTCATCGTTTCGAACAACGGACTGAACAACGTGAGCGACATCGGCCGTGTCCTGGAAGAATGCCGCAGGACCATGAAAAAAGGCGCCCGCCTTGTCTTCACGGTAAACCTGCCCGGATCAATGAAGGAATTTTACGCTGTGTTCAGGACGGTCCTCCGGAGAAACAAGATGGAGCCCCTTGTGGCCGACGTGGACAGGCACATCCGCTCGAAACGACTTCCCGAAAAGGCATGGATGGGATTGCTGAAAGCGCACAACTTCCGGAACATCACTTCCTCCACGGATTCGTTCAGTTTCAAATTCAGCAATGCGGAAGCGATATTCGGTCACTTTTTCATGAAGATCGCCTTTATCCCGAGCTGGGAGGAGATCGTGCCCGCGAAGGATAGGAAAAAAATATTCAGGGATATCAAGTCAGATCTGAACGCTTTGTCCGGAAAGAAAGGATGCATTGAGCTGACCATACCGATGATCTGTTTCAATTGCGGCAAATAGTCAAGAAACCTGTTATCCCGAAAAGTCCCGATGGAATCGGGACGACGAAGCAATCTTAATTGCCCCCCCTGTCCCCCCGAGGGGGCATCCAGGAAATACTTACCATAGTTAATCTATGATTGTTTTTTATTCTTGACGATTCCGCGAACCCATGTATCTTTATATCCATCACAAAGGAACCCCATCGCCACACCGCCCCGGTGGGACGTTCCTATGATGCAATAGATCGACTCATTGTATCAGAATATATTCTCCTGTGCATCAAGTTTACGAATCCAGTCTATTATTGTTAAAAAGCAGATCAAGAGAGATGCCCATTGATAATAATACTGATTCTTTTGCTCCTTTTTGTATCGATTGCATGCCACATCTACTATTTATTCGGTTTCATAAAAAGCCGATCCGATAAGGATTTTCGCAGGTTCATCAACACGACCGTATTCAACCTTTTCCTGGGCGGCTTCTGCGTCATCATCGCCATCTTTTGGCCCGACGAGATCAGGAAGATCAGGGGACCGGCGGTCATATGGTTCCTGTCAGGGGTGATCCTGTTCATCACGCTGTTCCTCCAGGTTTCCATTTTCATCAGGGTATACAACCGGATCCAGCTGCCGGAGAATTATCATTACAATTTCTTCGGCAAGAAAGTGTATCACCCCTCGGTGGTGAAATCGATCGAGGTGGTGATCTTCTTCTCGTCGGTGCCGCTCTTTCTTATCGCGGGTGCCTATTTTGTGGCGCGGTTTATAAGGGTTTTTGTGTAGAGGGGCGCCGCAACACCGCCTATTGAAATCGTCTTCTATTTCGTTGCCGCCAGCATCAGGCCTTACCAACACCGCCTGTTATCATCAGGCCTGCCGGCGGCCATTCTTACTTGCCGGTTTGATCTTCACCTCAACATCCTCTTCACGGAATATTAACGTAATAACTAACTTTTTTAACATAAACATAGCGGGTTATTGCACTATTTTAATCACCACAGAATATACGTTATTTCCTGATTTCACTATATTGCCTGTATCAACATTGATATACCAAAGGCCCTGCAGCGAGGAGCTCTATGATATATGATAGTATTGCCGTTATTCTTCTCTTACTGTTATTGATCACCCTTTCAGCGCCCCTGGGGAAATACATGTCCCTGGTCTTCAAGGGCGAGCGCACCTTCATGAGCCCGGTCATAGGGCCAGTCGAACGCTTTATATATCGTATATGCGGCATCGATGCTGCGGAAGAGATGTCATGGAAAACGTACGCCCTGGGGTTCATCGCGTTCAATGTATTGGGCATCGCGCTCCTGATGCTGCTCCAGCTCCTGCAGGGAATGCTTCCCCTGAATCCGCAGCTCTTTCCCGGCCTGTCGTGGCACCTGGCGTTCAATACGGCCGTATCTTTCGTGACGAACACGAACTGGCAGGCCTACGGCGGCGAATCGACCATGAGCTACCTTACGCAGATGGCGGGGCTCACGGTGCAGAATTTCGTATCCGCCGCCATCGGCATGGCCGCCGGCCTCGCCCTTATCCGGGGCTTCATGCGCAAGGAAAGCGGGGTTATCGGCAACATCTGGGTCGATCTCACGCGATCCATCCTTTATGTTCTTCTTCCGCTTTCGATCATTCTGGCCATAGCGCTCATGTCCCAGGGCGTCATACAGAACCTGCGCCCCTATGTGGAGGCGCAGACCCTCGAAGGGGCAAAACAGACAATCCCCATGGGGCCGGCCGCGTCACAGGTGGCCATCAAGCAGCTCGGCTCCAACGGCGGCGGATTCTTCAACGCCAATTCAGCCCATCCCTTTGAGAACCCCACCATGGCGTCGAACATGATGGAGCTCTTCTCGATTCTCCTGATACCGATGGCCTTCATCTTCATGTTCGGTTACATGATCAAAAACTCGAAACAGGGACGGGCCCTCTTCGCCGCGATGCTTATCCTTTTCATCGCCGGACTCACCGCCATCGTGTACGCGGAACTGCGCCCCAATCCCGCCCTTGAGAGAATCGGTGTCGCCGCGCCGGTCAACATGGAAGGGAAAGAGATCAGGTTCGGGGTGATATGGCCGGCGTTATGGAGCCAGTCCACCACGGCAACCTCCAACGGCTCGGTCAACGCCATGCATGACAGCTTCCAGCCCCTGGGGGGGCTGGTCCAGATGTTCAACATCGGCATAGGCGAGGTCATTTTCGGCGGCGTGGGCGTCGGTCTCATAGGCCTGCTCTTTTACGTGATCCTGTCCATGTTCGTAGCCGGGCTCATGATCGGGAGGACACCTGAATTCATGGGAAAGAAATTCGGACCCTTCGAGATGGCCATGGCGATGATAGCCATGCTCGGGCCGATGATATGCATGGTGATCCTGTCCGCCATCGCCATCTCGAGCAGGGCCGGCCTCGGGGGCCTCAACAACCCCTCGTCCCACGGCCTCTCCGAGATACTCTACGCGTACACATCGGGCCATGGCAACAACGGATCGGCCTTCGCCGGCCTCAACGCCAACACGGTATTTTACAACGTGACGATCGGCATCGCGATGCTCATCGGCCGCTTCGCCACGGTGCTGCCGGCCCTGGCCGTCGCCGGCTCCCTTGCGGGGAAAAAAGTCGTTCCTGAAAGCAGCGCGACCTTTCCGACCACGGGGCTCCTGTTCATTATCATCGTCATCAGCGTTATTTTCATCATGGGGGCCCTGACCTTCTTCCCGGTATACTCACTGAGCCCGATCCTGGAACAGCTATTCGTTAACCAGGGCACATTGTTCCGAGGTGCGTTATGACCATCTGGCAATCGAAATTCATCACCAAGGGAATCAGGGAATCCTTCCGGAAGCTGAACCCCTTCACCCTCTGGAGAAACCCGGTAATGCTCGTCGTTGAGATCGGTTCGGTCATCACGACGGCCGTTACGATCATGTACATCGCCCGCCATGAGCCGTACGCGTTGAGCCTCCAGGTGAGCCTGTGGCTCTGGGCGACTGTCCTCTTCGCAAACTTCGCCGAGGCGCTGGCGGAAATCCAGGGCAAGGCCCGCGCCGAGTCCCTGCGAAGCACCAGGGACAACGTCAGCGCCACAAAAGTCCTCCCAGGTGGCAAACTGGAAGCTGTTTCAGCCGGATCGCTGAAGCTGAACGACGTCATCATAGTCAAAGAAAGCGAGATAATCCCCGGCGACGGCGACATCATCCAGGGCACCGCGCTGGTCGACGAGTCAGCCATTACCGGAGAATCGGCCCCGGTGATCAGGGAGTCGGGCGGCGACCGCTGCGGGGTCACCGGCGGCACCAGACTCTTATCCGGAACAGTCACCATAAAGATCACCGTTAATCCGGGAGAGACCTTCCTCGACAACATGATCAAGATGGTCGAGGGCGCCAGGCGCCAGAAAACGCCCAATGAAACCGCCCTGGAGATACTTCTCATAAGCCTCACGGTCCTCTTCATCGTGGTCGTCGCTACCCTCCCCGCCTTTTCAAGTTACATGGGAATACAGATGTCCCTCACGATCCTCATCTCGCTCCTGGTATGCCTCATGCCCACCACCATCGGCGGGCTCCTGCCCGCGATCGGGATCGCGGGAATGGACCGGCTCCTCAAGAACAATGTCGTGGCCATGAGCGGCAGGGCCATAGAAGCGGCCGGAGACGTTAACGTGGTGATGCTCGATAAGACCGGCACCATCACCCTCGGCAACAGGCAGGCGTCGGAATTCATCCCTGCCCCGGGCGTCGACATGAAGGACCTGCTGGAGGCGGCCCTCTACTCGTCCCTGGCCGACGAGACGCCCGAAGGGAGGAGCATTGTGGTGCTGGCGAAGGAGCTTCTGGGCATACACGGCGGCGACATCCACCAGCCCGACGACTCGGTGTTTGTCCCTTTCACTCCGGAATCGGGGATGAGCGGCATCGATTTGAAGGATAAAAAGATACGAAAGGGCTCGTCAAGGTCCATCGAGGACTTCATCAGGCAATGGAATTCAACGGCGCCGACGCATATAAAGGAAGCGATCGATATGATCGGCCTGGAGGGGGACACGCCCCTCGCCATCGCCGAAGACGGCGCGGTGATCGGGGCCGTGAGGCTCAAGGACATCGTCAAGCAGGACATTCCGAAGCGCCTGGCCCAGCTACGCGCCATGGGGATACAGTCGATCATGATAACCGGGGACAATCCCATGACCGCCGTGGCCATCGCCGCCGAGGCCGGGGTCGACGACTTCATCGCCCAGGCGAAGCCGGAGACGAAGCTCTCCGTCATTCGCAAGTACCAGGACCAGGGCCACCTCGTCGCCATGATAGGCGACGGCACCAACGACGCCCCTGCCCTGGCCCAGTCCGATGTCGCCGTGGCCATGAACGCGGGCACCCAGGCGGCCCGCGAGGCCGCGAACATGATCGACCTCGACTCCACACCGACCAAGCTCCTCGACATCGTGGAGATCGGCAAGGAGATCCTGATGACCCGCGGGGCCCTCACCACCTTCAGCATCGCCAATGACGTGGCCAAGTATTTCGCCATCATCCCCGCGGTTTTCGCCGCCACCTATCCCGAGCTTAACATCCTGAACATTATGGGCCTCTCGGGCCCGACGTCGGCGGTGCTCTCCGCGGTCATATTCAACGCGCTGATCATCCCGGCCCTGATACCATTGGCCCTCCGGGGGGTGAGGTTCCGCGTCACCACCGTATCGGCCCTGCTGAAAAAGAATTTCCTGATATACGGGCTGGGAGGCCTGGTGCTTCCCTTCATCGGCATAAAATTACTTGATTTATTGATCACGCTGCTTACTATACCATAGGATAACACGCCATGAAACAGATGCGAATATCCATAATCCTCCTCCCTGTCATGTCAATCCTCCTGGGATTCGCCTATCCCCTCGCTATGGCCGGGATCGCCCGGCTCTTCTGCGAGAACAAAGCCGGTGGCAGCCTCGTTACCATGGGGGGAACAATAATCGGATCCCGGCTGATAGGACAGGGCTTCAGCGGTCCCCGCTATTTTCACGGCAGGCCTTCGGTGAATAATTACGACGGGGCCAATTCCGGTGGCTCGAACCTCGGCCCGACCAACGGGAAGCTCATCGACCGTGCGGTGAAGAACATAGACCGGGCGCGCGGGGATAACGCCCTGCCGCCGGACGCGAAGATCCCTTCGGACCTGGTCCTCGCCTCCGCGAGCGGCCTCGATCCCCATATCAGCCTGGACGCCGCCCTCCTTCAGGCGGATCGCATCGCCAGGGAACGGGGCATTGATAAAAAAGCGGTCGATGACCTTATCGAAAGGAATACGGAAAGACCGTATTTCAACATATGGGGAACACCCCATGTCAATGTCCTCGCATTAAACATCTCCCTTGACGCGAACGGTGCGCGCAAATGAATGAAGAATATAAAAGGCCGGACCCTGACGCCCTCCTCAGGGAGATAAAAGAGGAAGAAAAGAAAAACTCCCGGGGCAGGCTGAAAATATTCTTAGGCATGGCCCCCGGCGTGGGAAAAACCTATTCCATGCTCCAGGCCGCCCGGCAACTCAAGCAGGACAGCGTCGACGTCGTCATCGGCTGCGTCGAGACCCATGGACGCCGGGAAACGGAGTCCCTTACCGACGGTATGGAAATAATTCCCCGCAAAAAGATCGATTACCGCGGCGTGATGTTAGAGGAGCTGGACATAGACGCCGTCCTGGCGCGGAAGCCCTCCGTGGCGCTTATCGACGAGCTGGCCCACACCAACGCCGAGGGATCCCGCCATGTCAAGCGCTACCAGGACGTGCTCGAGCTCATCGAACACGGCATCGGCGTCTACAGCACCCTCAACATCCAGCACCTGGCGAGCCAGGCCGATGTGGTGGAGCAGATAATCGGCGTTAAAATCCGAGAGACCCTGCCCGATTCCATCCTCGACGCCGCCGACGAGATCGAGCTAGTGGACATACCGATCGAAGAGCTGCTCAAGCGTCTTGCGGAAGGAAAGGTTTACGTCCCTGAAACCGCCGGGCTTGCCGTGGAGCGCTTTTTCAAGAAGGGGAACCTCACCGCCCTCCGGGAAATGTCGCTGCATTATCTGGCCAAGAGGGTCGATTACGATCTTCGCGACTACATGCGAAGAGAAAGCATCAAGGGGCCGTGGAAAACCGGCGAGCGGCTGCTGGTCGCCGTCAGCCCGAGCCCCTATTCGGAGCACCTCGTGCGGTGGACCCGCAGAATGGCTTTCAATTTAAAGTCGCCCTGGATGGCCCTGTACATCGAAAAGGATAAATCCCTGGGCAAAAAAGATCATGACCGGCTCATCAGGAACCTCAACCTCGCGCGGGAGCTGGGCGCCGAGGTGGTGTCCACCTCCGATGAGGATATCGTCACCGGCCTGGTCCGGGTGGCGCAGCAGCAGAACATAACGCAGATCGTCGTGGGGAAACCGCTCAGGAGGTACCTGTCCGATTATTTTATGGGAGGCAACCTGGTGGAGCGCCTTCTGAAGAGATGCGGCGACATCGACGTGCATATCGTGACGCAGCCCGATATCAGCGGGAAATCGCCGATATTCTTCAAAAGACTGAAGCCACTCTCCACGGTAAAAGAGTATGTCATCGCAGCCGCATCCGTACTTCTTGTCACCCTGCTGAACCTGCCGCTCGTATCGGTCACCGGATACTGGTCGATCGGCCTGATCTATCTCCTGGGCGTATCCATGATCGCCCTGCTGATCGGCCGGGGGCCCGTGCTGGTTGCCGCGACACTGAGCGCGGTGACGTGGAATTACCTTTTCATACCGCCGCTCTATACATTTCACATCGCAAAGATACATGACGCCCTCATGTTCGGCATGTACTTCGTTTTCGCCATAATAATCGGGAGCCTGACCTCGAAGCTCCGCTCCAAGGAGCGGGCACTGCGGCTCCGCGAGGAGAGGATCACCGACCTGTACGAATTCTCAAAGGCCCTCGGCAATGCCCTCGGCATCGACGAGATCGTCACCGTCGCGGTGACCTATATCGGGAAATTCCTTTCCTCTTCGGTTGCGGTCATACTCCCCGACGGGTCCGGGGGATTATTGCAATCGCCCCACGGGGGCTGCACCCTTGACATAACGGAGAAGGAGCAGATGGTCGCTGACTGGTCCTTCAAGAACAGGAGGCCCGCCGGTCTTTTTACCGACACCATTCCCCGCTCCGACGCCCACCACATCCCGCTCGTCGCGCCGGGAAGCACCGTGGGCGTTCTCTGCATCCGTCCCCTTTCCGGCGAGAGCTTCAAGCCGGAGCAGGAGAGCTTTCTCCAGAACATCATCTATCAGCTTTCGGTGAGGATCGAGCGGGAGAACCTGTCGGCATCGTACCAGAAAACACGGCTCATGGAGGAATCGGAGCGGCTTTACAGGGTGCTGCTCAATTCCATATCCCATGAGCTGCGCACTCCCCTGACCACCATCACCGGCGCCTCAAGCAGCCTCCTCGACGAGGCGGTGGATGCCCGCCCCGAGACCCGCAGGGGCCTCTCCGAGGAGATTCACAAGGCAGGCGGGCGCCTGAACCGTCTTGTGGACAACCTCCTTGACATGAGCCGCCTTGAATCGGGAATGCTGAAACTGAACCGGCAGCGCCATGACCTGGGCGACCTTGTCAGCGTCGTCATCAACCGCCTGGGGAACGAATTCGCCTCCCATACTGTCCGCGTGTCGATCGATGAAGATATGCCGATGATCAGCATTGACTTCACGCTCATGGAACAGGCGCTGGCGAATCTCCTGTATAACGCCGTCCTGTACACGCCTCCCGGAACGGAAATCACGATCAGCGGTTGCATGGAAGGAAAAACCGCGACCATCCGGGTGGAGGATAACGGTCCCGGGCTGAACATCGCCGATATTCCCTTTCTGTTCGAAAAATTCCGGCGCGGCCTGAAGGCGACATCCGGGGGAACGGGCCTCGGCCTTTCGATATGCAAGGGCATCGTGGAGGCCCATGGCGGCATGATACAGGCCGGGAACAAACCGCAGGGCGGGGCCGTTTTTACAATAACGATCCCGGTGGAACCGGACGATAACAATCCCAGGGAGGGCTGATCATGAGCGATGGCCCCATTATACTCGTCATAGACGATGAATCCCAGATTAGGCGCATGCTGCGTCTCAGCCTTGAGGCCCACGGCTACCAGGTCAGGGAGGCGACGACGGCGCAGGAAGGCCTCCAGCAGGCTTCCCTGGCGCGGCCCGATGTGATAATCCTCGACCTGGGACTCCCCGATATGGACGGTATGGACGCATTAAAAAGACTTCGTGAATGGAGCCAGACTCCCGTCATAGTCCTTTCGGTAAAAAACTCCGAGCAGGACAAGATAGACCTCCTGGACGCCGGCGCCGACGATTACGTCACCAAACCCTTCGGCATGGGGGAGCTCCTCGCCCGCCTGAGGACCGCCCTGCGGCACAGCATACCCGACGCCTCCGACGGGATATTCAAAACGGGAAACCTCGCTGTCGATTTCGGGAAGCGCCTGGCCTTGAAGAACGGCGCGGAGCTGAAGCTGACGCCCACAGAATATTCCCTCCTTCGTTTTCTCGCGAAATACGCCGGCAGGGTCGTGACCCACAACCAGATCATACAGGAGCTCTTCGGACGGCAATCGCAGCCTGACCAGAGCTATCTCCGCGTGTACGTGCTTCAGTTGAGAAGGAAGATCGAGGATGATCCTTCCAATCCGCGGTTGCTCGTCACCGAGCCGGGAGTGGGCTACCGGCTCCTCTGCGACGAATGACGCCTGATACACGGTATCACAATTTTCTCATCAGCATTGAAAAAACGATAATGCTTACCGCCAGGATGACGGCATTGATAAACAGAAAGAACACCAGGCCGAAAAGCACTCTCCTCTGACCCGGATTGAGGAGACCTATCCTCTCCCGCGCCATTACGAAAGGATTTGTCCGGAAGCTTACTCTGGCGTCACCGCTCATATTTTCTTTCCTTTATGCTTTTTTCTGTTTTATCAGCTTCTTTACGAAAATCTCCTCACGCTCCATTTCCTCGAGGCGGTCCGATATGTATTTTCTTGCTTCTTCATTCTGGGGGATGAAGATCTTCTCCAGGGCATTGACCTTTCTCTGCACCTTTTTAAGCTCCCGCGACAGCACCAGTATCGATTTCATGAGGGTCGCATACTCGACGATCTTCAACAGCATTGCGGCGCATTCCTTTTTGCAACGGTCATAGAGGGCCGTCGTTCCGTACAGGCTCGATGCAATGCCGGTCTCCCGCGCGGCCGCGGTCATGGAGGGTATGCCGATGCCTATGAAGCGGTACACGTCGAGGGACAGCTCATAGGCCTCTTTTTCGGACTGGCTCTTCTGCGTCATGATGTCCGTTCCCATTTCCATGACAGCCAGCCTGAAGGTGCCATAGAGCGCGTCCAGTGACACCTTCACTTCCTCTTCAAGGCTTTTTATCCGTTTCACGCTCTTCATGATCTCAATGACGAGGATCTCCCTCTTCTGGTCCAGCAGGTCAAAGCCCTCGTGGGCAAAGGCGAGATCGGATTTGATCTTCCTGAGGTTCGATTTTGTCGGAGGTACGTCCACCCGTGCCATGATCATTGGGCTCCCGCTGACGGAATATAGTACTTCTGGATATCCTCGCGCGATATGCGGTACAGCTCCTCGGCCGGAAGAATGGAAAGCACCCGCCACCCGATATCAAGGGTCGTCCCGATGGTCCTGTTCTCCTCGGGTCCCTGGCTCAGGAACTCCATCTCGAAGACTCTGCCGAACCTGAGGTATTCCTTGTCAAGGGACGTGAGCTCCTCCTCGCCGACGATGGAGGCCAGGGCCCTGATCCGCTTGACCCGGGCATAGCAGGCGAAGAGCTGCGCCGCCACGCCCGCGTGGTCCTTCCGCGTCCTCCCCTCGCCGATGCCGTCCTTCATCAGCCGCGATAGCGAGGGAAGCCCCGCGATGGGCGGATATATCGATTTATTGAAGAGCTCCCGCTCCAGCACGATCTGGCCCTCTGTTATGTAGCCTGTGAGGTCCGGAATCGGATGGGATATGTCATCGCTCGGCATGGTCAGGATCGGTATCTGCGTGATGGACCCCTGCTTTCCCTTGATGCGGCCGGCCCGCTCGTAGATCGAGGCGAGGTCGCTGTAGAGATAGCCGGGATACCCTTTCCGGGACGGTATCTCGCCCCGGGAGCTCGAGAGCTCGCGGAGGGACTCGCAGTAGTTGCTCATGTCGGTCAGGATCACCAGGACATGCATTCCCTCTGTAAAGGCCAGGTGCTCGGCCAGGGTCAGGGCCGCGCGCGGCGTGATGATGCGCTCGATGGAGGGGGCGTCGGCAAGGCTGAGGAAGATCGCCGCGTTGTCAAGGGCCCCGCTCTTCTCGAAGGAGTCGATGAAGAAATCAGCCACGTCGAACTTGACCCCCATGGCGGCGAAAACGACCGTGAACTCCTCCTCCGCCGTGAGGATCGCCGCCTGGCGCGCTATCTGGGCCGCTATCATGTTGTGGGGCATGCCGCTCCCGGAGAAGATGGGGAGCTTCTGGCCGCGGATCAGGGTGTTCATGCCGTCGATGGCGGATATGCCGGTCTGGATGAAGTCGCGGGGATACTCCCGCGAATAGGGATTGATCGGGAGCCCGTTGATGTCCATCATGATGTCCGACGTGACCTGGGGCGCGCCGTCGATGGGCCTGCCGAGGCCGTCGAAGATCCGTCCGAGCATGTCGCGCGACACAGGCATCTCCAGGGATTTCCCCAGGAACATGGTCCTGATCCCCTCGAGGGATAGGCCCGTGGTCCCTTCATAGACCTGGACAATGGCGCGCTCCTCGTCGACCTCCACCACCTGCCCCAGCCTGAGCTGGCCGCTCCTGTTGCGTATCTCCACGAGCTCGCCGAAGCCGACGTTCCGCACCCGGTTGACGACGACCAGGGGACCGCTGATCGCGGCAAGATTTGAATATTCTATTTCACTTTTCATGATCCACCCCCCGTCCTGGCGGAGGCGGCTTCCTTGTTAACAGTTCCTCCGGCGCCCAGGGCGTTGAACTGGGACATCATTTCACGGTGATAACTCTCTATCCTGTCGATTTCGTCGTTGTCGATCTCCGATTTGAGCCTGATCAGCTCCGAAGCCGCACCGAGGGACATGATCCGTTTCAGATCGATTCCTTCCCCCAGGAGCCTCTTCGCCTCGTTATGAAATTCGACGAACAGCTTCAGGAGCTGCAGCTGCTTCATGGGGCTGCAGTGCATGTCCTTGGGATCGAAGGAGTTCTGCTGCAGAAAGCCGTTCTTTATCATCTCCGCTGAAAAGAGCGTCAGCTGTTCCGGCAGGGGAAGCGCGTCCGGGCCGACCAGCTTGACTATCTGCTGGAGCCTGTTGTCCTCGAGGAGTATGTCCATGGCCTCGTTCCTGACCGCGTGCCAGGAGGCGTCAAGATCATTCCACCAGGGCCGCACCTCCTCTATGTATTCCGTGTAGCTGTCGATCCAGCTGATGGAGGGATAGTGCCGGGCGTCGGCCAGGACCTTGTCAAGGGCCCAGAAGCACCTCACAAAGCGCGTCGTGTGCTGCGTCACCGGCTCGGAAAAATCGCCCCCCGGCGGGGACACGGCGCCCACGGTGGTGATGCTTCCCTCCCTGCCCGAGAGGGTCTCGACGTACCCGGCCCTCTCGTAGAACTCGGCCAGGCGCGTGGCCAGGTAGGACGGGAACCCCTCTTCCGCCGGCATGTCCCCCAGCCTGCTCGACAGCTCCCGGAGCGCCTCGGCCCACCGCGACGTTGAATCGGCCATGACCGCCACGTGGTACCCCATGTCCCGGTAATATTCGGCGATGGTGATGCCGGTATAGATGCTCACCTCGCGGGCCGGCACCGGCATGTTCGAGGTGTTGGCGATCATGACCGTCCGCTCCATCAGGGGCCTGCCGGTCCTCGGGTCGACCAGCTTCGGGAACTCGTTCAGGACGTCGGTCATCTCGTTGCCGCGCTCGCCGCACCCGATGTGGATGATGATGTCCGCGTCGCACCACTTGGCAAGGGCGTGCTGGGTCATCGTTTTCCCGGTGCCGAACCCGCCGGGGATGACGGCGGTCCCCCCCTTCGCTATGGGGAAGAAGGTGTCTATGATCCTCTGCCCGGTGATGAGGGGGATGCCCGATTTCTTCCTGCTCCGGAAGGGCCTTTTCCTCCGCACCGGCCAGTACGAAGAGAACTTCCCGCCGTAAGCGGCGCCTCCCGCAACCCGGTAAATATCATCTTCAACGGTGTACGATCCTTCGCCGGCAATCCACTCGAGCCTGCCGGACACGCCCGGCGGCGCCATGATGTAATGTTTAACGGATTCCGTTTCCTGTATCTCGCCGAGGACCGTCCCCCCTTCTATCGGGCCCCCCGCCTGCATGGCGGGCTTGAAATGCCATTTCTTCGTCACATCAAGGGGGGACACCTTGACGCCCTTTTTAATGAAGCTCCCGAGAATATCGGCTATGTCCACCAGGGGGCGCTGGATACCGTCATATATATTGGAGATGAGCCCCGGCCCGAGCAGAACCGACAGCGGCCTCCCGGAAGAAAGAACCTCGTCGCCGGGCTTCAGGCCGGTATTGTCTTCGTAGACCTGGATGACGGCGATATCGCCGTCAAGCTTGATCACCTCGCCTATGAGCCTGTCCGGTCCCACCTCGGCGATATCGAGCATGGCGACCCCTTCCAGTCCCCGCGCCTTGACGATGGGGCCGTTGACGCTTATTACGATTCCCCGTATCATGGCTTCCATACTGCGCCATCCTTTTTATTGCTCATGGTGCATATGCTTCCGCACGATGGTCATAACTTCCTTCCTTATGGAATCATAACTCCTGCTGACGCATCTCTCAATGGAGTAATTATATATGATACCTTCCTTCGCGTTTTCCAGGACAAGCCCCCCCATCGCCATCGACTCATCAATGACAATGGAGACAGAGCCGCTCCATCTGTTGTCAGCTATAATGAAATTCCTTATTTCATGTTCAAGCGCGCCATCCCGGGGACACAAATGGACCGCTACAACGTCGCCCTGGAAACCCGGGAGTGTTTCGTCGATTATTTTCTTTAAAAACGACAGGTAGCCCCCGGCATCGCTCTTTATATAATCCTCCACAGCTTCCGGTACCATGGCCCGTATGAAATCCTCCACCGCGTTCAGCTGCAGCTTCCGCTGTTCAATGGCCGCCCTGTTTTTCATGATGTATATGGCCTTTTCGATCTCTTTATCCGTTTCATGCTTCCGGGCATCAATGAACGCTTTCATCTCATCGATATAATCCTTTTCCGCCTGCGCGATCTCCTTCCCGGTCTGTTCCTCGATGGCGCGTATCGCGAGATCGGCCTTCTCCCGTATCGAAGCCATGAGGCGGGACGGGTCTCCATATTCAGCGATGATCGTTTCTTCATTCATAACCGGCCATCCCGTTAAATGGATATGCCCAGGGCCTCGGTGATATAGCTCATGATGGACCTGCCGAAGCCGCGCTGATCATTGATGCCGGGGATCTCGACGATGACCGGCTTCACCATGTTCAGGTTGCAGTCACCGATGGCGTCGCCGGCATGGTCCGCAAGTTCCCGGGTCACCAGGACGATGGCGGCGTCGGGCCTGTTGATCGCGGCGGCAATGTCCTCCTTCACCGCGCCCGGCGAAGACACCACGCCCTCCACGCCGCCCAGCCTGAAGGCCGTAACGGTATGGATGTCGCCGATGACAACGATCTTTTCCATGCCTTCACACCGCTCCCGCGCCGGCGCCCGCCGCAGAAACGTACAACGGCCCGGCGCCGCGCCTAGATCTTGTTAAGCATCATGATCGCTATAATGAGCCCGTATATGGCGATCCCTTCTGCCATGCCGAGAAACACCAGGGCGCGGCCCCCGATCTCGGGCTTCTCGCTCATGGCCCCCAGCGCAGCCGAGCCGATCCGCGCCAGGGCATAGCCGCTGGAAATGCACGAAAGGCCCACGGCTCCCATGGCGGCTATGGCCATGACCGCCTTGTTGCTCCCGGTCATGACCCCGGACGCGACAGTCCTGGCGGCTTCGGCCGCCTCCTCGGCGCAGAGAGCGGCTCCCGGCGCAAGGGCCATGGCGGCCGCGGCGGCGCCCATGATTAAAAACCATACAAGCGATCGTTTATAATCCATCATGCGACCCCCTTTGCAATAACCTGTTTTCTCTTCGTCGAGAACGGTTTGAACTCGACGCCATTGCCCCTGAAGAACTTGCCAAAGAACTCATAATACTCGAGCCGCATCGATTGAATTCCGCACACAAGCCCTTCGAGGAGAATGATAAAAATATTGCCGATGACGATAATGCTTATCGATGCTATTGAAAAAAGCGGACCGGCTATCGCCGCAAGGGTGTAGACCGCGATGCTGAGTCCGGCATGGCTCAGCGCGAAGGCGCCGGCCCGTATGAAGGATATGGAATTCCCCAGGAAGCCGGTGAACATCTCCATGAGCTCGACAAAGGATTCCACCGCGTATTCAAAGACCCCGTTGGGAAATAGTGCCTCCCGCCCGAAGAAGAGGCGGGCCGGAACGTTCCTGAACAGGAAAAGGCCGACGGGAATGACAAGAATGACTATCATCTCCGGGAGAGCCGGCCTGATATCGTACCGCACGTATCTCACCGTCAGGAACAGCGAACCGGTGTACACGATGAAGCCCAGCAAGCCGTGTATGCCGAAGACGGCCTCGAAATAGTCGCCATCCCTGAAGAGATTGACCATGTTCATGACCAGTCCCATCGATATGAAGAGGGCGCCCATCATGATGGCCGCAAAAAACAGGTCCATGATATGCCGCATCGGGTGGAACCAGAGCGCCGGGATGATCTGCTCGCTGCTGAATACGCTGCCGTAGAGCACGCCGAAAACCGCCGCCGCGATACCCGCCGCAACGAGGATGGTCCCCCCGTCGCGGAAAAACGGCTTGAGATCCCTCCTTTTCGCCGCCGCCTTCATGACGAGCCCGGCAAGGCAGAGCACAAGTCCCTGGCCCACATCGCCGAACATGACCCCGAACATGAGCAGGTATACGATGGCCGCCACAGGCGTGGGATCCAGCTCGACGCTTTCCGGTACACCGGCGTTACGGACTATCATCTCAAAGGCCCTGAAAAACCAGCGGTTCCTCAATCGCACCGGTATGGCGCCATGGACATCCCGCATCTCCTCCCGGGTGAACACATGGAGGAAGAATCGCGTGCCGCATACCCGCTCCAGGAGCGACAGGAGCCTTTCGAGGTCATCGAGGTCGATCCAGCAGCTGACGAATTCGGCGTCCACGGTCCGGGCAAACGCTTTTTTCGCCTCCATTGACATTTTGAGCCCGGCATATATTTCATGAAGACCGGCCAGCGTGCCGATTATCTCTTCCGCGCGCCGGTCCAGGCTCTCCTCTTTTTCACCCAGCTCTTTTCTCATGAGCTCCGACCTCGCTTTCAAATCATCAAGGACCTGCGGATTCCGGGCGTACCGCTCCAGTATCTCCTCCTTATCTTCAAATCCATGCTTTTTTAATAGTCCGGTCAGCCCATCGATGTCTCCGGCCATGGACAATCCGAGGACATGGCGTCCGGCCCTGCGGATATAATACCCCTCATCGAGCTCCCTGCCCGATTTATCGATCTCCTCCTGCACCGTGCCGAACACATGGGAGCACAATGACATCCGCAGCAGCTTTCCAGGCTCCTCGATTATAGCGTCTATATCATTCGCGGCATCAACGAGCAGCTGTGCAGCTTCATGATCGGCCTTGTATCGCTGCCGGAGATCTCGAATTCCATCCATCTCGTCACGGATGCCGCTGATCATGTTCCGGTCGCTCCCGATGTCCCTGTCGAAGATGACCGGCGCGATTCCCGGGCCCGTTCCGGCGCCCGGCTGATACGCCAGCGCGACATTGAATTCCGCGCATATGTTTTCAATCGCGCTCAGCATTGCATCTATGGACTCCTCCAGACCGGCATAGGGCGGCGAAACTGCCCCGGCGTTTTCGCCGTCCCATCGGCCGACATGAATTATCCCCTCACCGCCGAGCTCATTGATCAGGCGGGCGGAATCTCTCCTGTCAAAGCCGATTATTGTTTTTCTGATGGGCGCTTTCATTTACTCACCCCAGACCAGGCGCTGCAGTATCACATCGGGATTCACCCTTAAATTAAAGCCCTCCAGGATCATGAACAGGTTGATAATCTCATAGTATAACGACCACGCATAGGACACCACCGGCCGAATGCTGTGAAAATCCTTGGAGAATATGGCATTGACCGACTTCATGAAGAGACGGTTCAACGACAGCTCGAGGCGTGAAATATCGCCGGTGCCGCCCATCGCGCCTTCCGCGTCAACATGCCTCCCGATGTCCTTCTCCACGGCATTGATTTCCTGTCGTGTAACGCCGTGGCCGTCGAACATGTCCATCAGGTTGAATTGCGGGAAAACCCACCCCTCCTGAAGGCCACACCGCCTCTCCCACAGGATCCTCAGGGAAAGGGCCTTTCTTATCATGATATCATTGAACACTTTCGCGTCGGCCGGGAACAGCCTGTCCGAAAACCGCATCAGGTTTTTCAGGGTGAGAAAGTCTATGGCGCTCTCCAGCTCCTCATAGGAAGGCGTCTCATCGAAATCCATCACTCCCTCGAAAATCGTTCCAGCGAACAGGGCCCGCAATCCGCCCGGTCCGATCTCTTCTTTCCCGGAATCGGCAGCGATGATATTGTAGGGGCTCACGTCATTCCACTGCGGGAACAGCCGGGTCTTTCCGAAAGCCTTCAACATAACCTGCTTTATATTGCTCAGCTCGAAGAGGAGCAGGAAGGCCCTGAGAAAATCGCCGTAGCGGGCATTGAGCCCGATGAGCAGGATAAACTTCTCTATATGATGGCGAAAGATCGCTTCTTTTGCCTGTATTATGTTCGCTTGTTCTATCTTGCCGGGAATCTCGGGGAATGCCGCTTGAAGTTTTCCCGATCTCACAATTTCCTGATAATCATCCCTCGAGAGCAAGTAACCGTGCAGTGCATGGATTTTCGCATGCACATAGACCCTGTCAACGAGGTTGTTCATCTGGTAACCTCTTGGGACTTACTGAAAAATTATTGAAATGATCCTTTGCCGCACCTCATCGCGTAATTCTCCGTTCTCATGTAACCCGCCCAGGGATTCTTTCATGGATGAAAGATCCCGCCTGATCCCCTTTTCAGCCGATTCTATCTCATCTTTGCGCCGTTCGCCGTTTTCACCGGCGACGCGCTTCTTCTCTTCTTTCATTTCAGCCTCAATCCGCTCTGACAGCCCGGCCATGGCCCTGTCATGCTCTTCCCGTGCGGCGGCAATCCTGTCCGCGCACTCCTTTTCAACGTCAATGATCATGTTCATAACATCTTTCATGACAATTCCCGCCATCGACTTACCGCCAACCGCTCCGCCTCTCCCTTCCACCCGATAATCATCACCGTCCGGCCCGCATCGCCGGCACAGTCTCTCTCCCGCTTTTTTATCCGAACGACAAATCCCCCCTCACTCGTTTCACGGGCAAACCGTTATCCGGATGCAACCGGCGCCGCGCTGCAGATCATTCTAATGATTATAGAATGACTGTTCGTAGAAGATCTTGGTGGTATCTTCCGGTTTGAGATGCCACAGGTCTTTCATCTTCCTGTTCATCTCTTCCATGTAGCCCCTCGTAAGGTAGTACTGGGCCCGGTCAAAGAAGAGAATGACCCTGTCGCTCATTTCCCTCATCTGCTGCAGTTGAAACGCCGAATCATAGGCGCTCTCGTTTTCGATAAAGAGCCACAGCGTCCTCCTGAGGGTGTACATCGCCCGGATCACCTCGCAGAGAGGGACATTCATCTTGAACATTTCGATGCCCTCCGCCGCGTATCTCCGGCCCACATCTTCCTTAGAGGTGTCGTAGCTTACCCACTTCCCCAGGTGTTCGAGGAGGCTCTGCGCTTTCGATTCGACAAAACCGATATTCTTCATCGAGAACGATGATGTCGTCGGATCGCTCAGCAGGCGGGAAGTCCAGCGCTTGATGATTTCCTTGCTGTGCTTCTCCACCAGGTCCACCAGCTTGTCGGAAATCAGATGTATCATAGAACATCTCCTTGAAAATAATTTTTAGTCAGAGGATATTGTCCTCTACTTAAAAGGTATTCATGGGTTGGACAACAATCAATAAAAAGATTGTCTTTATTTTATCTTGAACAGGCGTGTTGTATTTATAATTGATCGACGCAAATCATAATGATAAATCCATTGAGGGACAGATCAATATTTTGTTAATATAATCGAAAAAAAATTTATCATGCTAATCGATCGATAATGATATGTTTATTCAAAGAAATTCATCAAAACAAACCATGCGGAAATGTCTATCGCATAAATCGTGCAGAGATATGAGCCATACCGAAAAAATCATCGAAGGAAAAATCAACATTTAGTTAATTAAAAGGACGAAAAAAATATCATGCCATCGTATGCCTGCCGGCTTGATTTTTTTGAAATTCATCCGGGCAAAGCATATTAATTACCGGGAACATGAAGCATGTGGAAATGATCGACATCGCGCTCATCAGCGCCCTGCCCGATGACAGTGAGGGCCTGCCTTCCTGCATTCGGGAAAGATACCGGAAGAAGCTCCAATAATATATTCCAGCGGTGATGCGCCGTTCCGGGGAGAACGGCGGGATCCCCTCAGCACTCCAGAACGGTGAGTTCCAGCGGCGTGGCGCAGAGCGGCTCACCGCCGTGGGCGGTCACCAGTACCGGGTACTCGAGCCGCATGCCGCATACCCCGGGGACCGTCATGGCCAGGAAGGCCACCTCCACGGAGTTCTCCTCCAGGACCACATCCCTGAACTCGGCGTTGGCCAGGATGGCCGGGTACCACTCGTGACCCAGCACCCCCAGGCCGTGGCCGAAGGACGGGATCACGTTTGATCCGTAACCCAGCTCGCCGGCCTTTGCCAGCACCCTGGCGTGTATGTCCCCGATCCTGTTCCCTGCCTTGAAATTATCGATAATGGTCTGCGCGGTCTGGACGTAGGCGTCGGAGAGCTTTCGCTGCGCCTCGCTCGGGTCGCCCAGTATGAAGTTATGCGCCAGGTCCGAGGTGTAGAGATGGTAGTAGGGGTGCAGGTCCACGATGATGTTCTCCCCTTTCCGCACCACCTTGTCGGTGGGCTGGGTGGTGCCGTTCATGCCATAGCAGGCCCGGTAGCCCGACGCCACCTCGGAGGAGCCGGTGACCGCCCAGTGGTACTCGCTCCCCAGGCGCCGAAGCTCCATCTCTCCGATCCCGGCGATCTCCGTCTCCGTGGCGCCCGGATAGATCGACTCCTTGACCCGCTCCATGGCCGCGTCGGCGATGGCGGCCGCCTGGCGGAGCAGCTTGATCTCCCCCGGCTCCTTCACCACCGAGGCCCGGTCCATGACATGCAGGGCGTTCACGAATGTCGCCTCGGGCAGGGAGCCCTTCAACTGCTCGTACTCGGTGGCGAAAAGGTAGCCGGTGTTCCCCCTCGGGGAATGGCCGAGCTCCACGCCGATTTTCGCCTTGTCCCAGCCGTTCTTTTTCGCGAAAGTCACGACAACGTCCCACAGGTCCATCCCCGCAACGGGGGCGTAGGGCTGGATGGTGGGCATCCAGGATTCGTTCCTCAGGCGCTCGGAATCCAGGAGCAGGGTGATGAGCCCCTCGTAGCCGTCCCGGCTGATGAGCACCGCGCTTCTCCAGGGAATGAAGGCTCCCGCCACGTAGCTCAGGCTTACCGTCCTGGTGCCGATGAAAAGATCCATCCCCGCCTCTCCCATGAGCTCCCTGATGCGGGCCAGGCGCTTCCTGTAATCTATGTGTATGTTCATGATGTCCTCCTGAATCGTAATGCTGTCCTGTACCGGAGGGCCCGCCGTGATCCCCGCGGCGGCCGTCGCCGCCTATACCGACAGTTCCTTCAGCTCCTGGGCCCTTTCAGCCAATTCCTTCGTCGTTGCGGAAAGATCCCTGGCGCCCATGGCGATCTCCTGGGTGGTGCTGTTGATCATCGACAGGCTTTTTGCGATCTCCTCCAGCGCCAGCTTCTGCTCGGTGGCGGCGCTCAGCACGTTGTCCGCCTCCCCGGAAAGATCCCCCAGCGACTCCCGGGCGACCCTGTTCAGCGCAAGATCCTGCTCGGTCATCTCCACCACGAGGTCGATCCGGTGGCTGAACTCAGCGATGTGCTCGATCATCTTGTTCAACGAGCTCACGAAGCCCTCCAGCCGGCCGTACACGTTGGTGATCTCCTGGTTGCTCATGTTGAACATGTCGTTGATGGTCTTGAGGTTGGAGGAGGTGCTGTCCGCCAGCTTCCCTATCTCGTCGGCCACCACCGCGAAGCCCCTCCCGTATTCCCCGGCGCGTGCCGCCTCGATGGCGGCGTTCAGAGACAGGAGGTTGATCTTGTCGGATATGTCCTCGATGATGCTCACGGTGTCCTGCACGCCCTTGAATTTCGACGCCGCCACAGACATCACATCGAGAAGATGCTGTATCTCGTCCTTGGATTTCGCCACCATCTCGTTGAGCCTGTCCCGGATGGCCAGGGCGTCCTGCATCTTCTCCCCTTCCATGGAGACGATGCCGTAAAGGCTGTCCATGTCCCCGCTCACCTTGCCGGAAAGCGACGCCTGCTTCTGGGCGATGGCGAATATCCCCTCGCCGCTGGCCGTCACCTCCTCCACCGAGGCGGTGATCTGCTCCACCGAGGCCGCCTGCGACTGCGCGTTCGATGAAAAAATCTGCGTGGTCTGAGCCAGGCCGTCGGCGGACTGGGACAGGAGCGCCGCGGCGCTGTTCGTCCGGTCCAGGATGGTCCGTATGCTCTCACCCCTGCGGGTGGCCTCCTCCAGCGCGGTGGCGATCGAGCTGTTGGCCCTGTCGCTGTTTCCTAAAATCCTGCTGCTGATGATGCTCAGCATGATGATGCCAAGCCCGAAATCGACGAAATAGCTGTACGCCTCGGGCCTGGTGAGGTAACCTCCCCGGTCCAGCAGGTAACAGTACAGGGCCAAGAGTAGCATGTGAAACAGGGTGTAGACCAGGACGGAGGCGCGGTTCATCAGCAGGGAGACGAGACCGATGACCGGGAAGACCAGTCCGATGCCGTTGATCACCCGGATTACAGGGATCTTACCCATGCTCACGAAGAGGTTGACCCACACCACCAGAGCCATGGGCACCAGCAGCAGGTGCGAGGCGGCCACGACCTTCCCCTTTTTCGTGAGCGCCAGGGCCAGCACTATTATTATCTGCAGGACGGCAATCGCCAGGTTTGTGATGTCGGTGATTCTTCTCCCCTGCACTACGACCAGGAAAAGCCACAGGAACAGCAGCAACAAGGCTATGGCGCCGGAAGTGATGACCAGGTCCCTGGCCCGCTGCTTTTCCCTGAAATCCGACTTTTCGTATGTCCTGAGAAAAAACCGGTCGATGACGCTCATGGTGACCTCCGCTCTGATTCCGTGATTCCCGGGTGCGTGTAGGACTGTAGGATATATTCGTCTGCTTGACAAGGTATTTTTATGTGTCCGGGAAATTCCACTCCATTTTCCCGCGCTTTTTTATGTTGAAATAAACGGTTCCATGTCCCATACTGGTTCAGATGGTTCGGCAGTATCAGCGCGGGAACAGATCCGCTGCATCCCCGGGATCTGCGTTAAAAAAAGCGCTGCTTCGTAGAAAATTTAAATCGTTTTCTCATCCCTTATCGTATTAATTATCAGAAACATGAAACCAGTGGAATTGATCGACATGGCGCTCATCAGCGCACTGACCGGGGACAGGGAGAGCCTGTTCACGCACATTTGGGAGAGATACCGGAAGAAGCTCTATTATTATATAACATCGGTGATGCATTGCCCCGGGGAGGACGGCGAGGACCTGCTCCAGGAGATCATGATGAAGGTCTATAACGGCCTGGACCGGTTCAGGAGCGGCTCTTCCCTCAATGGCTGGATCTACGCCATTGCCCGGCACCACTGCATTGATTACAAAAGAAGGGCTGACTGCAGGCCCTGCGGCGAGCAATTCCGTGACTGCGACGGCGGGGAGCCGGACCCCTTCGAGGCGGCGTGCCGGGGGGAGCTGCATCGGGCCATACACGAAAGCCTGCGGGGAATGGATGAGGCCGACCGCGAAATAGTGTACCTGAGGCATTTCGAAGGGCTCCGGTATAAAACGATCGGCGCCGTCATAGGCATGAATGAAAACAGCGTGAAGACCAGGATGCGGGCCCTGGAGGGCCGCCTGCGCCGGGACCTCAAGGAGTGGCTCTGACATGAAACTTAATAAAGCGCTGCGCGGTTATTACCGGGAACAGGTGGATGCGGTCACCGTTGCCGGCGCCATCCCCGTTGTGAAAAGAAACGGACGGGGTGCCGGGTCGCCGGTGTTTGCCTTCGCCTTTCACACGGTCCTGATAGGCCTGATTGTAATGGCGACGATTTCCGGATATAATCAGCCCTCGCATCTTGAACAGAGAATGGCCGCGATCATTGACCGGTATAATATTGAAGCCCGGCTGACGGACTCTCTAGAGAGTTTGATAATTATAATTAAAAAAAACAGGGATGACGGAGGCGCATTATGAAAAAGACGTTTATCGTGTATTTCTTGCTAACGACGGGTATTTTTGTTCTGGCCGTAATAATAGCAAAGTCGGATCTGCTATTGATGATCGACGCTCCATCGCTTGCCCTGGTCCTGGGGCCGACCATTCTCATGCTGCTGAGTCATTACGGTCCAGGCGAGATCATAGGCGCGTTCCGGGCGGCCATGGAAAAAAGCGGGGCCACTGAAAAGGAACTGAAAAACGCCCTCCTCTTCTTTTCAACGGCCCAGACGCTGATGATCGCTTCAACGGTAGTGGCGGTTTTTCTCGGGATCATCATGATCCTGGGCGCCGTGTGGAAGGGATACGACAACAGCGCCAGGGTCCTGTCGGGATGGATGGCGGTTGACTTTATTGCAATTCTCTATCTGGCATTAGCCATGCTCCTTGTTACGGTGCCCTTTAAAAGCGCAGTGCAAAAAAAGCTCAACGCCCTGTAAGGCGGAATCGGGCCACCTCTGAATCCTTGCGGATTTCCTGGAACAGGAACGCGATAATGCCCGCGAGGAGCATCAGGGTCCTGCAGCCAAATATATTGTCCAACCATTCCTTTTTGCGGATATCTGCGAGTATTGAAGCCTGAAATGTGCCCTGCCATAGGCCTTGTCATATGCGATAGCCTTCCAGGTCATACTTTTTTTAAGCTAAACCGGTCTATCCTTAGCGGACGGGACGACTCCTGGTGGTATCCTGTGTAATTTAAAAGAAAGGCGACATGAAGGGAGCCTGAAGATCAATCCGATTTATTAACAAAAAGGAGAAAGACCGATGAGAAGGACTATCAAGCTGGCAATTATTATCACAACGGCGATGCTGACGATCCAGCCGCTGCAGGCGCTGCACGCGGAAGGGAAAAACAGCTCCTCCTGCAGCAAGAAGGCGCCGCGCCCTGACGATCGCTCCAGGATGGACAGAGAGCCGCGCCTCTCGGACGAGCAGGTGAAAAAGATCGCGGTCATAGACAGGGACCATGAAAAGAGAACGCTCGATTACCGGGAAAAAATCGCGCCACGCCGCATCCGGCTGCAGAGAATGCTCCTCGAGGACCCCGTTGACATCAACGCGGTCAGAACGCTTATAAAGGAAATATCCGATCTGGAGGCGGACATGCATGTGATGAACATCCGGCGCCGCCTGGACATGGACAGTGTTCTCACCGCAGAACAAAGGGATACGATGAAGCGGCCCATGACGCCCCCGATGATGGGTAAGGGCCCCGGACCTGGCGGCTTCGGACCCTGGGGTTTTGGTCCAGATCCTTTCGGCCCGGACGCATTTGGTCCGGATCTCTTTGGCCCGGATGATTTCGGACCGGGCCCCTTCGGTCCCGATGGCTTTGGGCCGGATATGTAGGCCGGCGCCCGGTACGGTTGATTGTCATCACCCATAGCGGTCCATGGGCAAGTAAAAAGGACGCTTCACGGGAGAGCGCCCTTTTTTGTTATCATAACACCCTGGAGGATTATTCAGTGGTAAACGTGAACTTACTCTCTAGCATGACCGCATACCCGTCCGTGTCCGTAATACCGCCCGATGGTATGGTCACCGTATAGGTTGTGCCCGCGGTAAAACCGGTGGTGGGGACAAAGGTTACGGCAATGCTGTTAACCGAGTAGGTGCCCGTCACTGCGGGAGAAAAGCTGAATGACGAAGAGGTCACCGATACGGAATTAATGGTCTTATTGAAGGTGATCACCACCGGCGACGCAGTGGAAACCCCCGTGGCGCCGTTGGCCGGGGTCGTGGCTAACACCAAGGGAGATGACGACAATAGCGTCATAAGGGAATTGTCGCTGCTATTAGTGGAACCGCACCCCGCCGTCAACCCCATGGCCAGGAGAAAAAGTCCTAAAGAGATAAACCTGTTAACGATTTTCATATGAAACCATCACAACACAATAAAAATCTTACAAACGATGCCGTCACTATATCATCGTGAGAATATAATTAATATATTAATATAAAATCAACCTGTCAATATCTATTGCCTAAATCAAGGTCCAAACTTAGCGGCATGGACAATGATTCCCGGTGCAAAATAATAAACAATTATATTACATTTGTACTATTTTGTCAATCCTCCCGGGCCTCAGAGGATGTCACATCGCCAATGTCCGAAAAGGCCCGCCTGAAGGGGCGCCGGCCGGGCCCGGGCCGTGCCGATTTTTCCGCATTTACATTGACAGGGGGCCTATGAAAACTACTATCTTACATGATCACGGTATAAAATACCCCGCAGCAAGCTACGGGGTATTTAGTCGCATAATGTTTTGCGCGCTCTCATCCCCGGAGCAGAGCTCCGGGGTTTGCGCGCGCTCCGATCAAGGGGGAACACCATGACCTTTTTCCGCGGTTTCACCTTTCCGCTCTGGCAGATATTCGGGGGCAGCCTGCTTCTTCTGCTGTGCAGCCTCTTTTACCTGGCCTGGTGGGCCGTTTCCTTTCATCCCCATTCATCGGGCGGATCGGCGGCCGCGTTCTACATCGCCGCCGCATTCATCACGGGATGCGCGGCCATTGGGATGATGGCCGGCGGCATCAACTCCCTTTCGGAAGAATCGAGGGGATTGCCGGTGAGATATATCATCGGCGGCGGCATTGCCCTGTTCTTCGTTCTTCTCACGGTAACGTCCATGGTCTTCCACCGGGTTGTGACATCGGAGCTGCTGATAATACACCTCTGGGCCACGCTGGTCCTCTCCGCGGTCGCCGTGCTCCACGGCACGGGCCGATTCGGAGCGGGCCACGCCGTTGCAATGGCCGCGCTGGTGGCGATCTTCACGGTCGCCGCGCTGGTCTGCTACGTGATCTATTACGATCTGGACGATACCGGGCGGTTCTATATCGGCATGGCGCCTCTCATCGCCGATTCAGTCGTGATGGCGGTTTTCCTGGGAATGCTGGCTTTTTCATGATCGGCGCATTGCCGCAATCTGATCGCCTGATGATCCCAGCCATCCCCTCATCCAGCCAGGAGGGCTGTTTTCTTCAGTAGAAGCTCCGTCGTTTCCGCGGTCCGGCGTCCGAACCCGCAGGATGAGGAAACATCGACGCTGCGGCCCGCTGCCTTTTCTATCATCTTCAGGATATACCGGTGGTCCTGGTCGTTCAGTCCCTCGTGAATGAATCCCGCAATGATCCTGGTGCCTGCCGGCAGGGCAAGGCGTCGAAACGGCTCGTAGAAGCCGGCCCGGGTGCTGGGCGGTATGTTCCCCATTGCCAGGGGGAAATGGACGAACTCCAGTTTGCGGTCCAGGGGCCAGATCGCCGCGATACGGTTCGCAAAATCCACGAGGGGGCCCGCATCGCCGATAAGGCTGAAGGGACGGTTATTCAGATCCCCAAGGCAGAGGTGAACGCCGATTCGAGCGTTCCTGTCCATCTTGTTGACAAGGGAGATGATGCTTCGCACCGCCCACCGCGCGGTTAGGGACTTTAGCAGGCGCGGCGCCTTTAAGTACACGCCCAGTTCGATGGGAACCTCTATCTGAAAGAGAATATTGCCGTCGGAAATCCGATTGATGGCGTTCACCTCATGGGCGAGACGGTCCTCGAATATCTTCCTTGTCCGGATACCCTGCAGCAGTCCCAGGCTGAATACGGAAATGGCCAGGGCTCCCGGAATGCCGAACTGGTAGAGAAGGTCATTTCGCCTGTGTTCCTTCTGCATTTTCTTGAATGCGCCATACCCCATTTTGAAATAATCGATATACCCGAAATCCAGATTCCGGTACAGTGACCGGCGCGGCACCTTCAGCCTGTAGCGCACGCCCGATTCATAGTCGGCCCAGAGGCCGTTAATCGGGTCATACCTCGGTTTTTTCACCATTTCGAAGGCTGGGCTCTTCTCGAATCGCTCGATCACCCATTGGATCCACCCCAGGCGCTCGCCGTGGGAGTGGCGCTCCGATTTTCTGCCGATCTCGCCGTCAGGGAGCGATAGCAGCCGCGGGCCAAGATAGCGCAGCGCTTTTTCCATGGCGGACTTCTCGTCCTTATAGGGCATGCTGCCCACCAGGTGCGCGTGTCTTTGTGTCATAACAGCCTCCTTCTACGATCACGGCTGGTGCCGTGACGACGATTAAATCGGTGCTGCGCGTTCTTTTCCTTCAATCCAATCCGACATCTCCGGAACCGCAATTGTGGTCCTCTCCACTTTCCGACTACTGGCTCCAGCCGGTGAACATCTTACGTATAGCAGCCGTGCAGCTCTTATATCCAGGCTAATCTTTCAAAAAAATCATCCAGATTCTTACGGGTAATCTCTCTGGATCGGGAGCACTCAGAGTCAAGGCATATTGTATATTTGTTATTCATGATATTGTCCTTATAAAGTATTTTATTAATTACTTGAATATAATGCAGCCGGGAGGGAAAGTCAACGGGAACTGAATACATTTCCAAAAAAAATATGCCTTAAGTCCGACTGCTATATGAGCCTTATTATGGCCATGACAATTATGAATAACATCAGGGCAATGGATATCCTGCCAGCCCATCGGTGAATCGGCCTTATTATCTTTGCCAGTGACGGGACCTTGACGGCAATAATACCGCCGCATAGCGTGATGATAAGCAGGATAAAAGCGGTCAGCCCGAAATAGGCATGGGGAATGGTGGAACGGTTCCCCGGACCAAGGACCGATGCCATTACGGCAATGCCGCATGCCAGGATCAGGATTCCCGCAGCCTGGACTGCCCCGTGCGCCCTGAGCCACCACCTTTTTCTTTTCAAAAAACGGGCAATGGCCATACCTGCAGCCAAAACCAGGAACGATATGACGTTTAATATTGGGTGCAATTTCCATTTTGGGAATGAACCTGTCACGCCGGCCCGCGAGACCAGGGCAATTCCACCTTTGTCGTCCCTGGAAAAATAATTAATATGACCGGTAAAAACATAATCCCTGCTTTTAACCCGGCTATGACAAAGATAACATTCACGGGCAAAGTCAGCATCATTTCCGTATGCGGAAAA
The DNA here is from genome assembly GCA_017999915.1 of Spirochaetota bacterium. Classification (NCBI taxonomy): domain Bacteria; kingdom Pseudomonadati; phylum Spirochaetota; species Spirochaetota bacterium. The sequence continues at coordinate 103,948 of JAGNKX010000012.1, read as the reverse complement.
TGAGCCTGTGGGAGGATCGTAGGGGAAACGCGCATATCCCCATCCGCCGGTACCGGCAAAACGCCTTTCATCCTTGATCATATATTCAATCCGCCGGAGCTGCGACGGTTCAATGGAATCCTCGAAATGGTGATTTTTTTTCATCGTATAGCCCGCCTTTACGAGGATAGCCCCTGTCCCGAAAAGGGGCTCTCCGGACCCGGCTTTCCTGTAAGCATCCATTGCCCTATCATTCCCCCATATGATATGCATTTCATTCCTGTCGACGCGGACGTGACTGGAAATCAAACGCCATGATTCAAACCCATTGACAAGATCCATCCTTAGACCGTTGGGGGACACAAGGCCGGGCAACGCATTCCCTGGAACCTCCCCGGCATGAAGGTATGAAATGAAACCCAGAACATACAATAAAACAGTTAGACTCCTTACCATCACTACCTCCCATGGATTGCCATGCAGGCTGATCCATTTTATATGGAAAATATTGATATGCGTGAAATAATAACTGAATTCATAGTTAATACTGTACTGGTATAAATGTAAATGATTATCTTGCCTGTAGCGTATTTTTAATAATCTTGTTGCAAATCTGAATCTTTTAATCGGGGTTAAGGGGCGAAGCCCCTTAAAACCCCCCGCAGCGCCGCACTGAGTGTAGTCGAAGTGGGGCTCCCCCGCGGGCGCGAGACGCAGTTTCGCAACCAGTCAAATGTCCATTACCAGGAATCTAATGATGGAATTTTAAGAGTTAAAAAGACAGGGATACTGGAAAAAAAATGCTACTAATTATAAAGGCCCCTGTGATATTGTCATCGGGGACATGGAAGCACCGAACAGTCACGGTAACGTTTTGGACCTTAACCGACACGATGCAGGCGGATCAAAACAACAATCACCGGCATGGGCACATGAAAAACAGTGCGCCATGGAGGCCCGCTCCATGGCGAAAGCGCCTTACATGAAGGTTGCATTATGAATAGAGAAGAAAAAAGCAACTTATTACGGAACAGGATTATCGAGGTCTCAAGAGACTTATTCATCCAGCAGGGTTATTCCGCGACGACCATGAGGCAGATACTCGGCAAAACCGGACTGACAACCGGAAGTCTCTACAACTTTTTCGAGAACAAGGAGAATATCTTAAAGCAGATCGCGGCCATCTACCTGGAAGACACCAATACGAAAATAAAATCCTTCTTAAAGGATTATGATCCCATTCTGCACTACATATTGATAATATATTACCAGCTGAAAGCCAGCGATATCAGCCCTCAATTGACCGATATATGGCATAACGCCTACAGCCTCTGGGCCATCGCGGAAATGATATGTCGGAACAGCGCCGTAAGGAATAAGGAATTCTTCGGCCGGTTCAACAAGGACCTGACCGACGAGGACTGGTATGCCCGGTCACTGGCTATAAATGGAGTATTGCATAATATCATTCTTGAGCAGCTCAACAAGGGAAAGGTGCCGTTGCTGGAGAGGTTGCGCCTCGTGATGCTTATCGCCGCGACCCTTTTCAATCTTCCTCCGGAAAGGATCGAGCCGTCGATTGCAAAAGCGGTGAGAATCATGGATAAGAACAAACTGCAATTCTACGGCATCAGCGTGTGACCATAGCCGGCCGTTCCCCTCAGGCAATCCCCGCGATCTCCTGGAAATTGCCTCCCAGCAGGAGCTGCCGCACCTCCGGTGACGGGAACAGCCTTTCAATCCGCCGCTTGATATATGAAAAATCAAACTTCCTGTCTCTGGCGCGGATGCCATAGGGACCGTCGGTGCCAAAGAGGCATCGCTCCGCGCCGAGGTACTCGACCGCCTGCCGTGTGGCGCTGTCGCCCACGTAGGAGGTCTGGGACAGGTCGACAAATATATTGGGCCTGTTTTTAATCGATTCCCACGTGGACCTGTAGCCGGGAAACCCCGCGTGGGCCAGGATCAGCCTGAGATCAGGCGCCTTGTCCGCAAGTGCGAGAAAATCCCCATGGCTTTCATAACCGGCATGGATCAGGAGGGGCTTGCCTATAGCGGCAAGGACCTTCGCCGCGGGAAGGAGCTTTTCCGGGGGATACCGGTGCCAGAACGGATGGGCCTTTCCGCCGACAAATCCGGGATGCCCCATCCATTTTTTCAATTCCTCAACCTGGTCCGTCGCCGATTCGGGCGATACAAAGGCCCAGCCGTAAAATCGATCGGGATACCTGTCAACGGCATCGAAAATAATTGTATTGTCCGGCTCCGGATATATGGCGTATACCCTTCCGGTTATCTTTACATTGCCTTCGGGGGTGAAATCCTCCACGAAACCGCGGCCGATTTTTTTGGTCAGGGCGTTGAATAACAGAGCGTTCACAATTTTAACGAGGGGCACGGGCGGTTCCTCGATCGGATCGCTCACGGGGGCCATCAGGGCGACCCTGTCGATGCCGCAGGCGTCCATTCTTCGGATCATTTCCTCAATGGTGAGAAAGCGTTCTTCCAAATGATAATGGCAATCGATGACCATGGCATCTACCCCCATGTCAATGATTTCCGCTACGAGAAGAGCGGCGACATGTAGCTGAAGGTTTCCACGTTCGTAACGTTCTTCGCCCCGTCCATGCTCGATATCTCGGCGAATCGTTCGCGGATCTCCTCGGCCGGGATGTCCCTGCGACCGTCGCCGATGCAGAGGCCCTTCCCGCACACGATCTCCGTCCTGGCGTACCATCCCGCTCCCATGGCGAATATCGATCCGTTTTCGGCGCACCCCTCGTGACAGAGGTATATGACCATGGGCACGTTGAACTTCGGATGGAGCCGCTCCGCTATGTTCGGGGGAAAGATCTCCGCCGTCATGCGCGACGCCGCCGTGGGGGCCACGGCGTTGAAATGGATGTCGTATTTCTTGTTCTCCACCTTCAGGACGTTCATGAGGCCCACGACGCCCATCTTGGCCGCGCCGTAATTGCTCTGGCCGAAGTTGCCGAAGAGGCCCGACGTCGACGTGGTCATTATGATCCTTCCGTAATTCCGGTTCCTCATGACCTCCAGCGCCGGCCTGGTCACGCAGTAGGCGCCGCGCAGGTGAACGCTGATGACCGCGTCCCATTCCTCTACGGTCATTTTCAGGAAATTCTTGTCCCTGATTATGCCCGCGTTGTTCACGAGGACGTCCACCCCGCCGAAGGCCTCCATGGCCGTGGCCACGATGGCACGGCCGCCCTCCTCCGTGGCGACGTTGTCATGGTTCGCCGCGGCCGAGCCGCCGGCGGCCCGGATCTCCTCAACGACTAGATCGGCGGCGCTGCTGTTCACGCCGGAGCCGTCCCGGGAGCCGCCGAGGTCGTTGACCACGACGTTGGCTCCCCTGCGGGCGAATTCCAGGGCGTATTCTCTTCCTATTCCGGCGCCGGCGCCTGTTATAATTGCCGTCCTTCCGTTAAACAGCAGGTCCATGATAGGTTCTCCTTTTCTCATCGTTGTCGCTCGACGAAATGACAGTGTTGCATTTCAAAACTCTTGACATCTAAAACCTGTATTTACCGTCCATGATACCCTTATAAATCGCGTCATCGACCGGCACATAGGTGTCCGCGCCGGGCAGGAGGACATAAAGATCGCCCTGTACCCTGGCGGGATCGTAGCCTTCAGACTTCAGGGCGGTCTTTTTGATCTTGTGGGTGGGTGTCCATTCGAAATCATTTACAAAGCGGATGAAGAGCGGCACCGCGTACTTGGGCAGGGCCGACCTGAGGTGCGCCGTCAGGGCGTTGAGGTCGATCGTTTTGCCCTCTTCCCGTATGGTGGCAGCCATGCCCGCCTTGCCGTCGCCATGGGGCATCGCGATGCCGTACACGGCCGATGACTTCACGCCGGGAAACGAATCGAGGGCCTTTTCCACCTCCATGGTGGCCACATTTTCCCCTTTCCACCTGAAGGTGTCGCCCAGCCGGTCGACGAACTGCGCCTGGCCGAAGCCCATGTTCCGGAGCATGTCCCCGGAATTGAACCACATGTCGCCTTTTTTAAAGACGTCCCGGATTATCTTTTCCTCAGTCTTCTTTTTATCGCTGTAGCCGGCAAAGGGCGTTTTCTCCGATATCTGCATGATGCAGAGGCCGGGCTCCCCCTTTTTTGCCCTGAGGGCCATGCCGTTCTCGCCGCGCATGACGCAATCGTTCTCCACGTCATATTTCACGATGGCGCCGGGGGTCAGGCTCATGCCGACCGAATAATCGAAATTTATGATGTTGGTCAGGACACCGACTCCCTCCGCCGCCCCGTAAAACTCGAAGATCTTCTTTATGCCGTACCGCTTCTTGAAGCGCTTCCAGATATCGGGCCGAAGGCCGTTTCCTATGACGTATTTCAGCGGGGTCCTGTCCTGGCCCTTCACGTCGGGCTGGGCCATCAGGTATCGGCACACCTCGCCGATATAGATGAAATGGGTGGCGTTGAATTTCCTGACATCGTCGAGGAAGTTGCTGGCGCTGAACTTTCTCCGGATCGCCACCGCGGCGCCGCTGTACAGCGCCGGCGGCCAGCCCACGGTCAGGGCGTTGGTGTGAAAAAACGGCAGGGGCACGTAGATGGTGTGCCTGGGCCGGACCGCGGTGACGACCCTGCCCCACCAGAACATGGCGGACAGGGCCCGCTTGTTGATGATGACCGCGGCCTTGGGAAGCCCGCCGGAGGTGCCGGAGGTGTACACGTAGGCAAGGCGGTCCTTGACGGTAATTCCCTTGGTCTCGGGAGGATTGTCCGCCGCCATGGTCAGGAGAAGTCCGGTTATATCGTTCTTATCCTGTAGCTTGTTGATCGCCGGGTCTTTTATATAACAGAGGAACGATCCCGCGGTGTCGATCGCCCCTTCCACATCTTTCACGAAATCGTAACATTCCTCTCCGACGACGATGACCTTTCCTTTATTGAGGTTGAAGCTGTGGACCAGGGAATCGCCCCGCTGGTTGATGTTGATCATGGAGCACACGGCGCCGATCTTGGAGCACCCGCAGTAGAGGACCAGGAGCTCGGGCCTGGTATCGATGCAGACGGTGACCGTGTCACCCTTGAGGACGTTTTTCGTTTTTAGAAAGTTCGCGAATTGATTCGCCTTTTCATTCAATTCCCGGTATGTGAGCGAGCCGTCGTGGGACTTGACCGCCATGCGGTCAGGATACTTCGCCGCTATGGTCTCGACCATGAGGCCCCAGGACATGTTCTTCTTCCCGCCTATCATGCCAAAGCCCTTAATGGCGTGATAGGCGATATAGGGAATGCGGACCATGAAGGGCACGAATTTGGCGATGAATTCGACCGCTGATATTTTTTGCCTGAATTGGTTTGTAGATGTGTCGCTCATCGATAGCCTCCTTACAATAATGATATGCCCACTTTCCCCGCTGTCTTCAATCCCGATTCATGACTTCTTCATTCACGGGCCGTAACAGATTCAAAATAATGAAAGGGACGGGGATTTGTCAATATTTTTTTAGAACACGTTCTATTTTTATCCATCCCCCCATTGCCGGAGAGCGGCAACTGTTCCGGAAGCGGGCACTGAGGGGCGCGTTCCCATAAAAAGGTGTTTGCCTTTGTCGCCCTGCCCGCTTAGAATATCCTTTAAGGGCATGCACTGCCGCGCCACCTGCGGATGCCCGAAAAAAAATCAGGAGAGGAATATCATGATCAAGAAAGCGATACTCGCCATCCTTGCCATTGCCGCAGCCGGCGGCCTCCTCGTGGGGAACGCCTATTACCAGGCCGTAAAAACGCCTTCGAACAATGTCGAGGGGACGCTTAAAACGGCTGTCGGATCTGACAAGAAGATCGCGGTCTGCCTCGGCGACAGCATCACCCACGGCACCGTCAGCTTTGATTACGTGAAGCACCTCTCCGATGACCCGGCATTGCGGGACTTCGTCTTCGTCAACGAAGGGATCAACAGCAGGCTGGCGTACCACCTGCTGCCCCTCGTCGGCAGGGTGGCGGCCCTGAAACCGCGCTATATTTTCATTCTGATCGGCACCAATGACCTGAAGGGGTCCCTTTCGAAGGAGGAATACCGCCGCTACGATGAGCTATGGAGCCTCCCCCAAAGACCGACAAAGAAATGGTTCACCGAAACCTATAAACTTCTGGTGGACGAGCTCAAGGCAAAAACAGGGGCGCGGATCACCCTCATATCCATACCGCCCCTGGGAGAGCGGGCCGACAGCGAACCCTTCAGGCTTGCCGCCGATTATTCAAAGGCGATAAAGGAGATCGCGTCGGAGAAGAAGGTGTCGTATATCCCCCTCAATGAAATCCTTTCCGCAGAGCTTGACCGGCGGGGAAAGAAGGACGTGAAGCCCTACAGCATGGACGAGGGATTCATGTACAGATCGATCGCGAAGCGCTATCTCCTGCGCAAGACCTGGGACACTATCTCCGACGACCGGGGACTGCTCTTCATGCCCGACAATATTCACCTGAACGAGCGGGGCGGAAAGATACTGGCGGAACGGATAAAAATGACACTGACAGGACCGGGTAAATGACAGTCATGGATCAGGAGATGCCGGTCATCAAATCGTACGCATTTTCATCTTAAGGAGGGGTAAACGCCCATGAGCAACAGATCGGGGGCGCCGCGGCTTTTTCGCCATATCGACACTCTGCTGGATTCGGATGAGCCCTTTGCGACGGCCACCATCATCGATAAAACAGGCTCCGGCCCGAGGGACAGGGGGGCCCGCATGGTCATAACCGAATCGGGAAAGACCTTCGGGAGCGTCGGCGGCGGACTCCTCGAATCGGCAATATTGCGAATGTCCGGCGAGGTTATATCCTCCCGCAGGGCCGCCCTGGTGCGTTTTTCACTGGACGGAGAAATTGTCGACGCTTCGGCCATGGCCTGCGGCGGCCTGATGGAAGCACTTATCGAACCCCTTGACCGGACCATGGCCGGGCCCCGCGCCGTATTCGGTAAAATCGCGGAACGCCTCGCCCTCAGGAAAAGAAGCTTCATTGTCACAGCCATCGACGACGCCGGCGCCAGCGGAGTCCAAACGCGCACCGCCCTCCTGGGAGAGGAGGGATTCATCGCCGGGGACCCGGAGGCGCTGAAGGATATCGAAGGGAACGTCGTTGAAACGGAGGCGCCCCTGACGGTCCCGGAAAGGGGGGGGTCCCTTCGCCGCTATATCGAGCCGGTGAAGCCGGCGGACACGGTCTATCTCTTCGGCGCAGGGCATATCTGCCGGAGCCTGGAGCCGCTCTGCAGGCTGGTCGGATTCGAAACCTGCGTGATCGACGACCGCGCGGATTTCGCCTGCCCCGCCCTGTTCCCCGGGGCGGACCGGATCATTCTTGCTGCATCCTACGACGGCGCCTTCGATGACATCGTCATAGACGGGAACGCCGCCCTGGTCATCGTCACGCGGGGCCACGCCTTCGATGCCGCCGTTCTCTACCGGGCCCTTCGGTCCGAAGCGGGATACATCGGCATGATCGGCAGCGCCCGCAAGCGCGAGGTCTGCTACGCGGAGATGCGCAGGCGCGGTCTCGGTGACGGCGATATCGCCAGGGTTCGCTGCCCCGTGGGCCTTCCCATCGGCGCGGAAACCCCGGAGGAAATCGCGGTAAGCATCGTAGCCGAGCTGGTGTCAACCCGGTCCGCCAGAGAGACCCATGCCGCGGAATGACGGAATCGCCGCGGTCGTGCCTGCCGCGGGCCGCTCCTCCCGCGCGGGCGCCTTCAAGCCGCTCCTCCCCATGGGAGATAAAACCGTGCTGGAACGGGTCATAGACACCCTGCGCTCCGCCGGCGTGGAGATCATCGTCGTGGTCATCGGGCACAACAGGGAAATGATGATCCCGGAGGCGGAGCGCCTGGGCGCTTCATGGGCCCTGAACGAATACCCTGGCGGCGACATGCTCTCCTCGGTGCGGGCCGGCGTGCGGGCCCTGCCCGTATCGGCGCGAAAATTCTTCCTCCTGCCCGCGGACATGCCGATGGTCAGGGAAGGCACCCTGCGGGCCCTCATGGAGCTGTCGGACCGCGATGGGTCCGCCGTGGTCTACCCGGTTCTTGACGGCAGGAAGGGACATCCTCCCCTCATCGACATGGGCTGCGCTCCGGCGATACTCGCTCACGAAGGCGGAGGCGGCCTCCGGGATATCCTGTCCCTCTTCGGGACGTCATCGTCATATCTCCCCTGCGGCGATCCGGGCGTACTCATGGACATCGACACCATGGCGGATTACAGGTCATGCCTGGACCTGCTAAAGAGTTGACGGGAGAAACCGGCATAGTAAAATCAACAGCGGCACCGGAATCCAGCCCGGAACACGTCAATGACACAAAAGCTTTTCACGAAAGAATTCATAGCCCTCAACGCGGTAACCCTGTTCGCCTTTTTCAACATGGCCGTGTTCTACGGCTTCTACAATTACCTCGGCACCATCGGGATTCCCCGGGACCTGAGGGGCGTGATCCTCGGCATTGAGCCGATGACCGCCTTCATCCTGCGCCCCTTCGTCATGACCCGGCTTCATGCCCGGAACTCACACCGGGTCATGCTCCTGGGACTGGGCCTGCTGGCCGCGTGCCTCTGCTCCTATTCGTGGGCCCTGTCGATCCCGACCCTGGCGCTGCTCCGCCTGATCCACGGGGCCGCCTTCGTCCTGCTCATCTCCGCCAGCTTCACCCTGGTGGTGAATTTCATCCCGGCTGAGCGAAGCGGCCAGGGCTTCGGCGTGATCAGCACCGTCACCCTCATCCCCTACGCGGTCATGCCCATGCTCGCCGAGGCCCTCTCGCGGGTCACCGGGAGCCAGGCGCGGATCTACGCGATCATTTCCCTGTTCGCGCTCCCCGCCCTGGGCCTGCTCCTGGCGGCGAAGAAGGGGATCGACGCTGCCCTTGAGGCGAACCCGGCCGCGGCCTCATCCAGGCCGGACGGCGCGGCCCTCCGCAGGAACCTGGCCGATCCGAGGATCATGGTCATGCTCGCCGCCTATGTCATGTTATATTTCTCCCACGCCACAGTTTTCTATTTCATGAAAGACCGCGCGGCCGGGCTCGGCGGAAACGCCGTGGGCTGTTTTTTCGCCGTCTCCACCGCCGTCATCATCGGTGTCCGGGCCCTCGGCGGCGTGTTTTTCGACAGGATCGGGAAGCTTCCCGTCGCGGGCGCTTTCCTGATCCTCCTTATCGCCTCGTTCACCGCCATGGTCCGCGTCGTTTCGCCCGAATGGCTTACCGGCGTCGCCGCGATGTACGGCCTCTCCATCGGGGTCGCGCTGCCCCTCATGAACGCCGTGATGTTCGGCCTCTCGCCGGCCGGACTCCGGGGATTCAATACGAACCTCACCCTCTTCATGATGGACGCGGGCTATTTCATCAGCCCCTTCCTGGGAGGGCATCTCATCGCTTCGGGCATGCCCGTCAGCTCCCTCTTCATCCTGTGCGCCTGCCTGGCCGCGGCCTGCCTGGTCTGCCTGGCCGCGGTCGGCATGATGAAGGGGAACAGGAAAAACCCGGAAGAAACCGGTGTCTAAAGGAAGCAAACCATATGAGTAACGGCATGAACAGCATAGGCAGGGGTCAGCCCCGATTCGACGCGGAAGCCAAGGTACGGGGCGTCGAGCGCTACGCCTTCGACAGTCATCCCGCGGACACCCTCTGGGCCGGCGCGGTGCGGGCGGGCGTGCCGAGCGGAAGGATACGCGGCGTCGACTCATCCGCGGCCGCCGCCCTGCCCGGCGTGATCGCAGTCCTTACGGCAAAGGACGTGCCCGGCACCAACCTGCAGGGCATCGTCCACAAGGACCAGCCGGTCCTGGCCGGGGACCGCGTCCGCCATTGCGGCGATCCCGTGGCCCTGGTGATCGCCACTGACCGGGAAACCCTCGGGCGCGCCCGCTCCCTGGTCAGGGCGGACATCGAGGAAACGCCGGCGGTTTTCGATCCCGAGGAGGCGCTGAGGCCCGGCGCTCCCGCGGTGCACGATCAGGGAAACCTGCTGCTCAGCGCCCTCATAGAAAAGGGAGACACGACCGCCGCCTTCAAGGAGTGCAATATCATACTGGAACAATGCTTCGAAGTGCCCTTCCAGGACCACGCCTTCATCGAGGGGCAGTGCGGCACCGCGCGTCTCGGCGAGGACGGGCGCATCACCATAACAGTATCCACCCAGGCCCCTTTCAGGGACCGCTTCGAGATTTCCCATGCCCTGGGAATCGGCATAGACCGGATTCATGTGATCGCCCCCTTCCTCGGCGGCGGCTTTGGCGGCAAGGACGGCGCCACGGTCCAGTGCCTTCTCGCCCTGGCGGCCCTCCACGCGGGCGGGCGTCCCGTCTCCATGCGGTGGGACCGTGAGGAGGCCTTCGTCGCCGGATACAAGCGCCATGGGGCCCGCATGTATTACCGGCTCGGCGCCTCGTCCAGGGGAAAACTCGCGGCCCTGGAATGCCGCCTCTACTATAACACGGGCGCCTACGCCCACCTGGGCGGCGAGGTGATGGAGCTGGGAATGGAACACGCCGGCGGACCCTACGCCATCCCCCACACGCGCATCGAGGGATGGTGCGTGTACACGAACAATCCCGTGGCAGGGGCCATGCGCGGCTTCGGCGTGTGCCAGGTAAGCTTCGCCTTCGAAGGTATGATGGACCTCCTGGCCGCCAGGATCGGCATGGACCCACTGGAGCTGCGCATCGCCAACGCCCTCGGGGCGGGAGACCGGAACTGCGTCGGCGTCACCGTGTCCTCCTCCATCGCGCTGCGCCAGTGCCTGGAGGCGGTCAGGAGCGATCCCCTCTGGAAGGAGCGGGAGCGATGGAAGTCCTCGGCCGGGCTCTTCAGGCGCCGCGGCACGGGCATCGCCGCGGTCTTCAACGCCATGGGCTACGGCAGGGGCCTCCCCGACGCGGCCATCGCCAAGATAGAGCTCACGCCGCGCGGAACCATCCGCGTCTACAACGGCATTTCCGACATGGGCCAGGGCAATTCCAGCACCTTCGTTCAGATCGCCGGCGCCATCCTCAACCAGGACGCGCCGCGCATGGAGCTGGAACAGCCGGACACCGACCGCGCCCTGCCCTCGGGCTCCTCCTCGGCCAGCAGGACGACCTACACCTATGCGAACGCCCTCATACCCGCCTGCGAGGACATGAAAAAGCGCCTCTTCCATTGGGCCGCCATGGTCATGCTCGTCGACGACACCGGGACCCTGGACCTTGAGCCGGGCTGCGTGGTCCACCGCCCCACCGGGAAAAGAACGCCGCTGGAATTCCTGGCCGGCATCATGCCCGAAGCGGAGCGCCTCTGCACGAACCGCTTCATCATGCCCGTTGTGCAAAATGTCCCCCGCACGGGGACCTCCTTCCGCCTCGGCTTTCCCCACGAGATATTTTCCTACGCCGCCCATGTCGCGCGGATCGAGATCGACGAGCTCACCGGCGCGGTCACCGTCAGCGATTACGCCGCGGTCACCGACGCGGGGAAGCTCATCAACCCGGCCTCCTTCAACCAGCAGGTACAGGGCGCCGTGGCCCAGGGCATCGGCTACGCCCTGGGCGAGGAGGTGCTCCTCGACCGGGGGCGCATCCTGAACCCGCGCTTTTCCGATTACGCTGTCCCCACGGCCCTGGACGTTCCGGACATCGTATCCCGGTCCGTCGACTCCGAGGAGCCGTCCGGTCCCTGCGGCATGAAAGGCGTGGGCGAGGTGGGGGTCAACGGCCCCCTGCCCGCCATCGCCGGCGCCGTGGGAGACGCCCTCGGCTTCCGCCCCGCGCGCTCCCCCCTGAAGCCGGAGCGGATCATGGGCAGGCACGATGATCATGGCGGAGGAGGAAAGGATTGAAGATTGCATTCATACTGAACGGGACTGAACGAATCGTGGACACCGCGCCGGACCGCCGCGCCGTGGACCTGCTCCGGGACGACCTGGGCCTCACCGGCACCAAGGAGGGCTGCGGCGAAGGCGAATGCGGCGCCTGCACGATCCTGGTGGACGGGACGAGCCGCCTCTCGTGCCTCATGACCGCGGCACAGCTCGGCGGCCGGCGCGTCACCACCATCGAGGGACTCGCCCCGGAGGGAGAGCTCCATCCGGTCCAGGCGGCCTTCATCGAGGCCGGGGCGGTGCAGTGCGGCTTCTGCACGCCGGGCATGGTCCTCTCCGCCGTATCGCTCCTGTCCGCGAACCCGGAACCCACGCGGGAGCAGATACGCGAGGCGCTGAGCGGCAATATCTGCCGCTGCACCGGCTACGTCAAAATCGTGGACGCGGTGGAGCTGGCGGCGCGCCGCCTGCGCGTAGAGGAGGACCGATGAGACCGGTATTCCTCCCCTCTTCGATGGGAGAGCTCTGGACGATCATGGAAGAGAATCCTCGGGCGTCCCTTTTCGCCGGAGGCACTGACCTCCTGGTGCGCCTGCGACGCGGGACCGCCGACCCGCCCTCCCTTATCTGCCTCGAACGGATACCGGAGCTGCAGGGAGTCACTCTTGCAGGATCCACGGTGACCATCGGGGCATGCGCAACCTTTGCCGAGATGCTGAAGGAACCGGCCGCCGCCGCGGTGCCGCCGGTTCTTGCCCGTGCGGTTAGGGAAATCGGCTCCCCCCTGATCCGGGCCATGGGGACTATCGGCGGCAACATCTGCAACGCATCGCCCGCCGGCGATTCCCTGCCGCCCCTCCATGTACTGGACGCGGAGCTGGACCTGGTCTCGGCCCGTGACAGGCGGTGCGTGAAGATAGGCGACTTCATCACCGGCCCGGGCGGGACCTGCCTGCGGCCCGGCGAGGTCCTGGCCTCGGTTAGATTCAAACTGCCAGAAGGCCCCGTGATTCAGCATTTCGAAAAGGTCGGCGCCCGCAGGGCCCTGGCCTGCTCCATCGTGAGCATGGCCGCTTTGGTGCGTCTCTCGGGGAACGGCGTGATCGAAGGGGCCGCCCTGGCCTGGGGCGGCACAGGGCCCGTGATCATACGGTGCGGCGCTGCGGAATCGATACTTGCAGGAAAGCGGCTTACGGAGGAAACCCTGTCCGCCGCCGCCGGGACGGCGCGGGAAGCGGTGATGCCCATTGACGATCTGCGCGGCGGGGCCGCCTACCGCCGTAAGGTGGCCGGCAACCTCCTCATGCGCCTCCTGGAATACGCCTGATCGCCGGGCCGTCAGCCGCCGGTGACGGCGCGCCAGTCTTCGAAAACCAGGTCCCGTATCCTCCTGGCACGGTCGCTGTGAAGATGAATGGCCTCCCAGTCCGGCGTACCGTGCGTCTTCTGCATGAGGAGCCCGTCATCGTCGAACCAGCGCGGCAGGGGTCCGCCGAAGAAGTAGCCCATGGAGCGAAGGATCTCCACCGCCCCGCCGATCCAGGGTTTGGTCAGCTTCAGGCGCACCTGGGTGACGGCCATGTTCTTTACCTTCAGATCCTCTTCCAATTCCTCCATGCTCTTCCTGAAATCGGAACCGCACTCGTCCACGTTGATCCGCGCCACCCGGGCGAATTCGAGGAGCTGCACGTCCCGCACCGTCGCGATCCCCGGCAGTTCCCCGGCCGCCGGGCGGATCATCCGGGAATCGTCAAGCCCACCGTAGATCCAGGCCAGGGCGTCTTCGTAGGCGCGGGGAGCATGAATATCCATGGTACGGGGCCTGTAACATATGAATGAGTTGATAGCGGCCACGCGGCCCCCGGCGCTCTTTTCTTTTTCATAGGCTTCGGAGGGCATCAGGTCAACTTCCAGGGCGGTCTCGACAGCCCCGTGCCGCAGCACCGCCTTCTGCATGAATACATGATTGCATACCGCCTCGCCCCACAACTCCTCCATGCCGAGGCGGGCCGCCAGGTCCTTTGACTTGTAGATGAAATCCAGGATATCCTCGTTGATGCCCATCTTGCGGTATTGGGGCAGCACCAGGCCCGCGCCGTTCTCATAGAGGCCGCGGTAGGGAGAGCTCCGGAACAGGGAACACTGTCCTGCGAGGGAGCCGTCTTCCATAACGGCCACGATGGAATAGCTCTCCCCCTTTTCAAAGGCCTCGATTATCTTTTCCGGATCGTAGACGAACCGGGCCGGGTAGCCGTCGCCGTACACGGCGCGGAAGAGCTTCGTGATCTGCGGCGCGTCCTCGCGCCGGAAGAGCCTCACGGTGTGCCGTTTCCCCTCGTTCATTTCAACAGGCGCCATGGGCACCTCCTTATAGTGTCAGCGCGGTTTCAAGGGCGCCGCCGTCATGCCGGTTGGCGGGTGATCGCGGCCAGGGACTCCACGAGTGCCTCATGGGCCTCAGGTGTCGTGATGGTGACGCGTATATAATTGGGAAACCGGAACCCGGTCATGCTGCGCACCATGACGCCGTGGGTCATGAGCTTCCGGTAGGCCAGGCCGTCGCTCATGCCGAGGCGTACCATGAGGAAGTTCCCCTCGGCGCAATGGTGCTCCAGCTTCAGGAGACCGAGCTCCCTGGTCAGGAAGGCCTTGCCGTCGCGCACCATATGCCTCGTACGAAGGATGTGCTCCCCGTCGCCGAGGGAGGCGATCGCCGCCTCCTGGGCCAGGCCGTTGACGGAATAGACCACGCAGGTCCTGCGGATGATGTCCACGACCTCCTTCGATCCGGCCAGGTACCCTATCCTGAGGCCCGCCAGGGCGTACATCTTCGAAAAGGTGCGGAACACCACCAGGTTCGGATACTCGGCGATGAGGCCCATGCAGTCCGGGTAATCCTCCCGGTCCACGAACTCGAAATAGGCCTCGTCGACCACGACGATCTGCCTTCCCCGCACCGCGTCGAGAAGGCGGCGGACCCCCGCCCCGGTCACGTAGGTGCCGGTAGGGTTGTTGGGATTGCAGAGGAAGAGTATCTTGGTCCGCCCGTCGATCCTGCCGAGCATGCCGTCTATATCGAAGGCGAAATCCCTGAGGGGCACGAGCTCGGCCCTGAAGCCGGAAAACTGCGCCACCCATTCATACACGGCGAAAGTCTTGTCCGCCGTGATGATGGAATCGCCCTGCTCGCAGAAGGCCTTGATGACGAAGGCGATCACCTCGTTGGCCCCGTTGCCCACGATGAACTGGTCCGGGTGCAGCCCGAACTTCTCCGCCAGCCTGCAGCGCAGGTAATAGGAGTCGCCGCTGGGATAGACCGACGCGCGCGGCGGCGGGAAGCGGCTTATTATCTCACGGGCGGCCTGCGTCGGCCCCAGGGGATTCTCGTTGTTGTTCATGCGGAAGAGGCGCGTGCAGTTGTAGAGGCTCATCAGCTCCGGGTCGGGCTTGCTCGGAGTATAAGGCTCGAAGCAGCGTATGTAATCCGGCACAAGCCTGTCCAGGGAAAATTGACGCGTTTCCATCAGTCCCGCTCCCATGTGAAGACAACCAGGTCGCCGGCTCCCGCGTTCGGCAGCACCATGCGCGGCACGAAGCCAAGCTCCCTGAGCGGCGGCATGAACTCCGTCTGCCAGGCCAGTCCCAGGTCAACCTGGAAAAAGGCGTTCAGGATGTTCTCGCGCCGCGTCAGGTCCTGGTGGGCCGCGATGTTCGCCCCGTTGTCGGTGCCGCTCAGCACCGGGTTCAGGGTGATGAGGGACTGGTCGCCGTCAAAATCGGCCGATATGACGGAGCGGGCGCCCCTGGTCTCGCCATGATTCTGCGCGATCCGGATCTGGCGCGGAAAGACCAGGCGGTCGTACTCGGCGCGGAGATAATCGTCGAAACCGGGGCTGCACCAGACGACGGCGCCCTCATCTTCGCCGATGCTGCGGTAATAAGTGGACGTCAGGAAGGAGCCGCCTTCCCGCCGCTTCATGGAATATGATCCCAGGTGCTCGAAATACCCCGGCGGCGGGACCATGCCGGTCTGCCTGCAAATGAGGCTCTGGGCCTTTGTCCTGGCGATGGCGTTGAGGCATGATTCGATGAGGTCTTTTGCCATTGCTTCCGCGGCCGCCGCGCCAAAGACGAAGGGGCCGAAGCACTCGACGGTTTTTTCCGTCATGGAATGCCACAGGATGCAGCCGCCCAGCTCACCGCGGTGGCCCCGGACGATCCGGGCTTCATAATCGCCGGCGATGACCATGTCCGCGAGCTTGCCGGGAACGGCGAAGGAGCGAGGGCAGCATTCCGCCCCGGACGCGGCACGGAGGGCCTGCGATATCGCCTTGATCTCTTCGGTATCGGGGGCGGTGATTTTATATTGTCCCGTGACCGGCTGCGCGGGCGCGGGCCCGTCGGCCGTTGCCGGGTATTCCTTGTTCTTGGAGATGCTCATGCGGATGTAGTTTTCCCGGTTATAATCCATCTCGAAGCGGTCAACGACCCGGGCCACCACGGCCAGGCCGGCCTCGCTGCTCCGCGCAAAATCCCCGGCGCATACCGGCCGGGCAAGATTCAGGGCGTGGAGATCGAGCTTCGCGAATGGAAAGACGAAATCGATCCTGACAAAATATATCCCCCCGGTGCAGAGGATCCGCGCCTTTGCCGTCGGCGCATATTCACGGCACAGGTACGAGAAGAGCTCATCCGCCGCGGACATGAGGGACCTGGCCTCATCCTCGCCAAGCCCCATGGCCAGGGAGGAGCTTTCAACGTAACTCCTGACAACGCTGCAGTATGCAAGCTCGAATGGCACTGACATCTCGATGACAGACTGTTGGGTCATCATTTCACCTTCGTTATTTACTTTAGATATGAGACGTCCTTGAGAGACGGGGCTGTTCCGCGCGCCTCATTCCCTCTTCCGGTAATACCCGTAGGCCCTTGCCAGGGCCCCCAAGGCCCGCTCCGGCGGCGCCTGCTCATCGGCACATCCGACGATATCATTACAGGGACCGATGCCTTATCAAGGACTTTTCAGGATTACGGCTATCCCGGTGATATGCCGGCGCGGGCCGGAACCGGTCAGTATTTCGTATTTCAATAGATGATCGCATCGATCTCCTCAAATTCCTGGGGAGTAATGAGATCGCATTTGGAATTGAATTCAAGAAATATCGCATATATGAGGGGGTCTATCTTCAGGCTCTTGGTGATAAATTCCTTCTTCATTATAAGTAGCGATTGATAGGCCGATTTCTTTTTCTTGTTTTTCAAGGCGTCAAAAATATCGACCACCTCCAGGATCTTGACCGGCATATAGGCAAGGGCGATGCCGTTGATGAGATCCTTTTCATCGTAGGAGATGTAATACTTGACCTTCGTTTCATCGATCCTGGTCTTGAAGAGCTTGGCGATTATCGGGGCGGTGAAATTGTACCCCCCTTTATCGCTGTAGAGCTCATGGTGGAACGCGGCCATGGCCGGCACCACGAAGGGGTATGACTTCGCGTTCATGATCATGTTGTAGCCGTTCAGAACGTGCTTTCGCACGATCTTTTCGTCATATCCGGCGTCGATCGAATCGTGATAGCTCAGGTCGAGGAGCTTCCCCATGTCGAACAGCAGCGCCCCCATGGCGTAATCCACCAGCTCTTCCGTTTCATCGATCCGCCGGATCCCGTTCTTGAAAACCGTTTCCATGGCTATGTTCTCGATGGGAAGCCTTTTCCTGTAGTAGCGCAGGTATTTCTCCCTGAAAACCGCCCGGATCTTTTTCGTGACCAGCCCCTGGTCGATATAATGGTTGAAGAATATGCAGAAGGCTATGAACTTCAGCATCACGCGGATGATATGATCGAAGGTCAGCGAATGGGTAGAAATATCTTCGATCATGTTAAAATCCGTATATTTCACGAGGCCCGTTTTGAACTGATCGATCAGCATGGTAAGGATCCAGCGGGTTTTCCCCATAATGCCCTGGATGTTGTTTTTCAGGTTCGGCGATTCGGTTATATCCTCGATGTTTGCGTTGTGGGTATAAAAGGTATAGGCGACGATCTCGACCATCTTCACCAGGACGGAGAGATCGAGTTTTTCATTGTTCTCCCTGATATTCTTCATCTGTTCAAGTCCCAGGTCCAGCAGCTCTTCCCTGTCGACAATGGTCATCTTCCGGAAGCGGCCGGTCTGGTCCTTGATATCCCCATACTGCTCTATATGCTTAATGAACGAAGGCACATTTTCTATATGGAGATTATCCAGCGGGTTCTTGTTGACGGGTTTGTCCCTCCAGTCGCGGTGGATATAGAAGGTGATCTCGTCCTGGTTTTCGCCCACATATTGCTCCAGTTTTTCAACCGGTATGGGGACCATGGTGCCGTCGCTTTTTTTTCTCCATACGGGCTTATCCCGGCCGGCTATATGCTGGATATTGTCGGTAATTTCCTTCCTGGTGATGGTGACCAGGCTATTTAATTCTTCAGATGTGATTCCGTCTTGTGACATAATTGTTACATGCTTGCCATGGGATATAAACCGTGAAACCCCTTGTCATTAATATATCGAAAACTTAATCCTTTTTAAATATAAGAACTTTAAAAAATTCTTAATAATCCCATTTCTCGCCGCTCTTTTTTCAATATGTCTTGAATGACCACGATAAGCGGCATAAACTTGTTGTTTTTCTCATTTCATTGTATATTATACTCATGATCTTCTTCATTATCATGGAGGAAGATTTGCGCCATTTACATTAAAATCATCATAGAGCGTTATAAACGCAGCGCTATCATCTCAATGTCTTTCAAAGGTGTCCGCATCGTGTCTTTCAGGTAACCATCCGGCCGTAGTGGTGAAATGAACTGACCCTGGGGCGATCGTGGAGGATATATGGATCTATCATCAAAGACGCTGTTACTCGTCGAAGACGAAGTTATCATCGGGATGTCTGAAGCGAAAACCCTGGAATATGAAGGCTATAATGTCGTTCACGCCCTGTCCGGGGAAGACGCCATCGACCTGTGCTGCCACAGAGACCGCGACATCGACCTTATCCTTATGGACATAGACCTGGGGAGAGGGATCGACGGCACCCAGGCTGCCCAGGAGATACTGAAAGCACACGACATACCCGTGGTATTCCTTTCATCGCATACCGAGAAGGAGATGGTCGACAGGACCGAGAAGATAACATCCTACGGCTACGTGGTCAAGAACAGCGGGGCCACGGTGCTCGCGGCATCGATCAAAATGGCCTTCAAGCTCCATGAGGCTAACATGCTTCTCCGGAACAGCAGCGACAACTTCTCCACCGTGTTTCACGCGAACCCCGATGCCATGCTCATATCCAGGTTAAACGACGGCGCGCTGGTCGACATCAATGCCGCCTTTACAAATCTTATCGGGTATTCCAGGGATGAAGCCGTCGGCCGCTCAGCAGTAAAGGACCTTCGCCTGTGGGTCAACCCGGAGGAACGGCTGAGGATAATGTCGGAAGTGGAGCGAAAGGGGCGTATCGACGGTGTTGAAGCGCCCATTCGCACCAAAGACGATTCCGTAAAGACCCTTCAGATGTCGGCAAGCAAGATCATCTATAATAACGAACCGTGTGTAATCATAGTCACCCGGGACCTTACCGAACGCAAGCGGGCGGAAGAGAAGTTGAACGCCACCTTCCGGCAGATGTATGACATCATCGAGTTCCTGCCCGATCCCACCTTTGTCATCGACAGCGACCGAACAGTCATCTACTGGAACAAGGCCATGGAGGATTTGACCGGTGTAAGAAAGGAAGCGATAATCGGCCAGGGCGATTACGCCTACGCCCTACCCTTTTACCGGGAGCGGCGGCCGATCCTGTTAGACCTCCTTGACTCTCCGTCTGCCGAACTGGAATCGCGATACGGTTCCATAAGTCGCATCGGGAGCAATGTATATGCTGAAACATACATTTCCCATCTGAATGACGGCGGCGGCGCCTATCTCTGGCTCAAAGCAGCTCCCCTCTTTGACTCCGCCGGCGTGCGAATAGGCGCCGTGGAGGTGATTCGCGACATCACCGAGCGAAAGCAATCGGAACAGCTGCTGCGGCAGAGCGAGGAGCGCTTTTCAAAAGCCTTTCATTCAAGCCCGGCGCCCATGGTCATATCGGAGATAGACACGGGCCGGTTCCTCGAGGTGAACGAGCAGTGGCTCAAGCTGACCGGCTACAGAGCCGATGAACTGATCGGCCGCACGAATAAGGAATTGGGAATTACTCCCAACTACGAGGACCGGGAGCGAACGGTTGCCGAGTTGCGCAGGAAAGGGTCTACCAGGGAAGCGCCGATGCGAGTGAAAACAAAATCGGGCGTACTCTGTGACGTGCTCTGGTCCATGGAAATTATCAACCTGGGAGGGCGGGAAGTCATGCTTTCACTGGTCTATGACTTCACTGCCCGTAAAAAAATTGAAGATGAGCTGACTGCCACAAAGGCTCTATTGACCGGTTGTTTCGACCAGACACCGATCCCGATGGCGCTGTTGAGCATGCCCGACCAGGTCATCCGGATAGTCAATTCGGCGTCCCGCGAGCTTCTGGGCATTGATGATGAACCGAGCGTCATAGGCCTTCCATTATCTCAACTGAAGCCGACATGGAGGGAGTATGACGATACGGGCAATCCGATCCCGTTCTCCGAGATTCCGATATCATTGGCCGTGCGGGGAAGCAGGGCGCATAATGAAGAGTATTCCGTTGTCCGCAAGGATGGCTCGCGACGCCGGATACGGGCAAGCGCCGCCCCCATATTCAGCGCTACAGGCGAACAGATCGGTGCGTATCTGGTATTCCCTGATATCACCGACCTGAAGGAGGTCGAGGAGTCGCTGCGCAGGAGCGAGGAGCGTTACCGGCGTTTATTCGAAAACACCATACTGGGAATATTCCAGACAACGGTCTCCGGAGAGCTGGTTTCCGCCAATCCGGCGATGGCATCCTTGACCGGGTATGATTCCCCGGACGAGTTAATCGCTCACCTGGGAAAGGATATCTCGAAAGTTTATGCCGACCCCGAAAACAGGAAAGGCCTTGTCAATATGATAATCGGCAAGGAATCGCTGCGCAAGTTCGAATCCCTGTTCCGCAGGAAGGATGGGAGCACCTTCCCGGTTTATTTATACGCATGGCCGGTATTTGATTCAGAGAACAGGCTGGCATGGATCGAGGGACTGGTTGACGATATAACCGAACGGAAGGCTGCGGAAGAGAGAGTGACCGCGACCTTCCGGCAGATGCATGATATCATCGAGTTCCTGCCCGACCCGACCTTTGTCATCGACCGGGACCACAGGGTTATCTACTGGAACAAGGCCATGGAGGACCTGACCGGCGTCAGAAAGGAAGATATAATCGGCCAGGGCGATTACGCCTACGCTCTTCCCTTTTACCGGGAGCGACGGCCGATCCTGATCGACCTCGTCGATTGTTCCTCCGCGGAAATCGAGTCGAAGTACAGCTACGTGCTTCGAACCGGAAATAATGTTTACGCCGAGATACACGCGGCCCCCCTGAACCAGGGCGCCGGGGCCTATCTCTGGGGAGTGGCTTCGCAGCTCTTTGATTCCGGAGGCCGCAGGATCGGGGCAATCGAGGTAATCCACGATATCACCGAACGGATGAAGATAAAAGACGCTCTCAATGAAAGCGAATCGATGTACCGTCTCCTGGCCGAGAACACCGACGATGTCATCTGGGTTCTTGGCGCCGATATGCGTTTTACCTACGTCAGCCCTTCAATCCATAAACTGATCGGCATGAATCCCGAAGAGGCGCGGACGCTGACACTTGAGGAAATCCTGACTCCGGAGTCGCTGCAAAGGACGCGCGAGCTGTTCAACGGATATCTGGCCGATATGGACAGCGGATCGGATCCCCATGCCCGCATCGAGGTCGAGGAATACCGCAAGGACGGCTCCACGGTCTGGGTGGACAACACCATAAACATATTGCGGGATACCGAAGGGCGGATCATCGGTTTCTTGGGAGTGGCCAAGGATATATCGGAGCGCAAACGGATGGAGGAAGAGCTGGAGAGGTCGCTCAGGCAGAAAGAGACCCTCATGAAAGAGCTCCAGCACCGGGTGAAGAACAATCTCAATCTCATTTCCAGCTTGCTTAATATTGAAATGGAGAAATTACCCGAGGAGAGAAGCCGGCGGGTGTTCATTGACGCCATGTCCCGCATCAATTCGCTGTCCGCCCTCTATGAAAAGCTCGTTCAATCAAATGACCTTGATAATATCGACTTGTCGCTGTATATAGAAGACCTGGCGGACATGGTCATGAAAACATATGCCACGGCCCGGGGGAATATCGGCCTTTCGCTGAACCTGGACAAAGTCAATCTCGACATCAAGCGGGCGGTGCCGATCGGAATCATTCTCAATGAGCTCATTACCAATTCCATCAAATACGCCTTTCCCGCGGGCAAAACCGGCGATATATGCGTCGCCCTCAAAACCGAAGGGGACAGGATCGAGCTCGACGTATCGGACAACGGTGTGGGACTGCCTGAGGACTTCAACCAGGAAAAAACCGAGACCATGGGGTTGAGCCTGGTGAATCTGTTGACCAGGCAGATCGACGCCACCTATACCATCAAGAGCGACAGGGGGACGCAGGTATCGCTGGAATTCGATCTTTAATGTTCCCCATGATACCGGGCATCAGCGATAGGTGTCACTGATCCTGAACAACATGCCGATTTCCCCGAACGCTCCATGGCCGATGGACAGATCAGGCACTTTCGCCGCGGAAACGTTGAACCGGTACCCGCCGTCGATAAAAAAAGTGAACACGTCGCCGGCATTGATATTCAGGCCGATGACGGGGCCCATCTTGAAAAACACCTGCCCGTAGCCGCCGCCCGCGTATCCAAATCCCAGCTGCGGGCCGAGCCAGAGGCGCACTGTTTCCGTTCTCACAACCCCAAACCCGAAGGAGTGGAACATCTGAATATCCCAAACATTGAAATGCCATTTTCCCCGTGATGATATGGGAAGGCCGAAAATATTGGTGCCCCCTCCGGTCTTTTTCACGTCCACGGGACCGAAACCGCCGCCGATGTTCAATCGGTAATTGAACAAGGAATCGCGGGCCACGGCGGAATCTATGACCAGGCCGAAATCCGCCCGGTGCGATTTCGCGACAAAGCGCTCCCGGTAGCCCCAATCGCCGCCCCTGGCCTGTTCATTGAATATGTTCACCGTATAATCATAGGAGCCGTAAAGACCGATCCCCGCGCCCTCGGCGCCGGATGGAAGGTAACAGATCAGGGCGGCAAGAATAAGCAGGCAACAAGGTAGATGTTTCATGGGAACCTCCCGGTAGGATCTTGATTTGCCTGCCGACCTTCAAACATATCTGAACCAGTGACAGGTACTATCTGATTCAGGATACGTTATTAATCCAGCATTATCAATAGTTCATTCCAGAATTGTAATGTAAGAATTAATAATTTTTTCCAGTCAGAATAATTCCTACTCTCATCCTTCTTACGGATTCACGCAAATAGATGCCGCAGATCCTTTTCCACGTTGGCCGCCATGGAATAGAGGTTCGCCTCGGTGACCTCTATCTTCAGTCCCTGGCACATCTTGACAAGAAGCTCCTTCATCCTCTCCTGGGAGTATCTCGTCGATATTCGGGGAAACTGATCTGAATCAAGGTTAAGATTGATGTTTTCCATTGTTTTTCTCCCTCAAATTATACGCTGATCAGATGTCACTACTGATATGCTGTTATGACTGTGCTAATGTTATTTAATATATCAGGGGGGATATGACAGATAGTGTCATACATGAAAGATATCACCTTGTTTTACTGGTTTTGTCATTTCGAACCCCTACCGGGGGTGAGAAATCTTGTTTTAATAATAAATTATCAAGATTTCTCCTCTTCCCGGAATATCGGGATTCGTCGAAATGACATTTTAACGTTTATTATTTGTTGCAAATTCACTATTTCAAATAAGACTTGACATTATATTAACACTGTTAATATAACAGTGTTATATTAACAACATGGGGGATATATGCCGCGGGCTCCGCGACCTACTCATGAAGTCGAGTTCATAAAGAAAAAAATACTCGACACCGCCCTCGAGCTCATCGTCGACAACGGCTTCGAAAAGTTCAGCATGCGCAAACTCGCCTCAAGGCTGGACATGGCGGCCACGACCATCTACAACTATTTCTCCAATAAGGACGAGATCAACCTCATGATCCGCATGCGCGGCTTCGAGCTCCTGTACAGCCGCCTGCAGCGCAGCTACGGCCAGCACCGGGAGCCCCTGGAGCGCTTCAGGGCCATGATGCGCACCTACTGCGAGTTCGGCATAGGCCATCACAATTATTACGACATCATGTTCAACCTGCACACGCCGAAATATCTTGATTACGTCGGCACCCCCCTTGAAGCGACCGCCGCGACCGAGAAGGAGGCGTCGCTGCGCAACTTCGAGATCACGGCCCGGGCCATCGGGGAGATACTGGCACTGCAGGGCCCGGTGGCCCCGGAGACAGTCCGGTACCGGACCATACGGATATGGTGCGACGTCCACGGCATCATCACCCTGCACAACAGCAATCTCATCAAAGAAATAGAGGACAACCCGGCGGCCCTTGTGGACCGCATGATAGAGGACGTCATAGCCCGCTTCCTGGAGATCAACGGCTCCGGGGCGGCCGATGCGGCCCTGCCCTGAAATAAAAAAGCCGCGCCGGGAAAAAAACGTACGGGAGGAACGACCATGCTTCTCTACACGCACACGCAGACTGCCCGGAAAAAAAGCTCAACAAACCTGCTCGTGGACATGCTCCTCAGGCTGATGGCGTCGCGCTTCAACGGAAAGGAAGGGTACCGCAAGTACCTGATGAGCGTGGACGGCTGGCAGAACTTCACCGTGGGCATTCGCACGGAGAACGGCTCAGTGGAGAAATCGATCTCCTTTCGCGACGGCAGGGTGTCCGTCGCTGCGGGAATACCGCCGAAGGCGGACGTGGTGATGATATTCGCCACGGACACAGCCCTCAGGAAGCTCCTCACCGCCCCCACCACGGAGCAGGTATACATGCTCCTCAAGAGCGAGATGCGCACCGAGGGAAAGCAGACCCACCTGCTCCTCTTCCTGTTCCTTGTCTCGGTCCTGTTACACAGGATGCAGATCAGGGGCCTGAAGAAGGAAAAGGCCCGTGTTAAGAAAACGGCCCTTGTTGAGCGCCCCCGATCGGATCCCGCCCTGTCCCGGGAGCTGGCGGCGCGGAGGGCCGGCCGCATGAAGGCCCCTTCGAAGGACCCGGGGGTGAGGTTCCTGGACGAGCCCTATCTCTCCCGGTACTCCCTCGACGACTTCCCGCGCCTCGGGAAATTCCTCGACCTTCATTTCACCACCAGGGCCCGGGTCTGCATCGAGATGCCGGCGCTCCTCACCGAGTGGCACCGGAAGAACGGCTTTGACGCGAAGCCGGACGGCACGCCCTGGGTCCCGGAGCTGCGCAGGGCCCATGCCTTCAGGCATATCATGAAGAACCGCACACCCATAATACACGCCGGGGACCTCGTCGCAGGCACCACCACCTCCAAGGACGTGGGCGCCCTGCCCTACGTGGACGCGGCTGGCACCTACCTCTGGTCAGAGCTTTTCACCGTGCCGCACCGCCTCCTCTTTCCCTACGACATTGCGCCGGAGGACGCGTGGAAGCTCCACCATGACATTTTCCCCTACTGGGCGGACAAGAACTTCAGGGAGCGCCTCCGGGCCCGCCATGGCGATCCCCTGCCGCTGCGCATAGACGAGCGCTTCGCCGTGTATTTCAGCTTCAAGTCGTCGGCATTCTCCCATATCATCCCGAACTTTCCCGAGATCCTGAAAAAAGGCACCATGGGCATGATAGCGGAGCTTCGGCAATACATGGAGGGCGACGACAATCCCGCCCGGAACGCGTCGCGGGATGCCATGGTCATATGCCTGGAAGGGCTCGCAGATTATTCCCGGAATCTCGCGTCCCGGGCCGCCTCTGACGCCGACAAAGAAGCGGACCCTGCGCGCAGGGCCGAGCTCCAGAAACTGGCCGGGATCTGCAGCCAGGTTGTGGAGCGGCCGGCGCGCACCCTGGATGAGGCCGTCAACGCCGTGTGGATAACCATGGTGGGGGCCCACATCGAGAACACCAACGCCGGCCTTTCCCTGGGGCGCCTGGACCAGTGGCTCCAGCCCTACTTCGAGGCGGACATGGAAAAGCTCACGGCGGAGAGCGACCGGGAGGAATACCTGCGCCACGCCATCGAGCTCATCGGCTGCTTCTTCCTCCGCTGCACGGACCATCTCCCCTGCATGCCCTATATCGCGACGATCTACTTCGGGGGGAGCTCCTCGGACCAGGCCATCACCCTGGGAGGGGTCACGCCGGAGGGGACGGACGCGGTCAACGACATGACCTACATATTCCTCAAGGTGACGGAGCTCCTCACCATACGGGACCCGAACATGAACGCGCGGTACCATCCGGGCGTCAACAGCGACGCCTACCTGAAGCGCCTCTGCGAGGTGAACCTCATCACGGCCGCGACCCCGTCCCTGCACAATGACGCGGTCATCATGGAATCGCTGAAGGAGATGAACTACGAGGAGCGGGACCTGAACGACTGGGCCGCCGTGGGGTGCGTGGAGCCGACCATCGCCGGCAAGCAGACGGGCCACACCAACTTCCAGCTCATGAACATGGTGGCGGCCCTGGAGATGGCCCTCAACAACGGCACCCATCCCCTCATGCGGTGGAAGCTCGGCCCTGACACGGGGGTCGTCGAGAACGGGGATTTCACCTCCTTCGAGGAATTCTACGAGGCCTTCCTCACCCAGTTCCGCTTCCTCATCGACGAGTCGATCAAGCTCAACAACTGGTACGCGGAGGAGCACCAGTACGTCCGGCCCACGCCTTACATCTCGGCCCTCATCGACGGCTGCGCCCGCAAGGGTCTGGACATCACCAGGGGCGGCGCGAAGTACAACAGCTCCGGCACGGCCATCATCGGCCTCGCCGACGTGACGGATTCCCTCATGGTAATCAAGAAGCTGGTGTTCGAGGAGCGCAAGGTCTCCTTCGCGGACCTGAAGCGCGCCGTGGACGGCGATTTCCGCGACGACCCGGCCCTTCACGCCATGGTGACCAGGAAGGTGCCCTTCTTCGGCTCCGGAAGCGACGAGGCCGTGGCCCTGGCGAACCGCATCACGAAATTCATCCATGATTATTACGCCATCATACCCCACTACCGGGGCGGCAGGTACACCGTGGGCTTCTGGACCATGTCGCAGCACGTCGCCTTCGGCACCCTCACCGGAGCCCTCCCGTCGGGAAGGCGCGCCGGCATGCCCTTCACGCCGGGGCTTACGCCGGAGCCCAACGCGTCCCGGAGCCTCCTCGACAACATGCGCGACGTGGCGCGCCTGGACCCGCACAGCATCACCAACAACATGGCCTTCAACGTGAAGGTGGTGCCATCGTCCCACGACACGCGCGAGAAGGCGGTGGACGACATGTTCTCCTACGTGAAGACCTACTTCACCCTGGGGGGGATGCAGATGCAGATGAACGTGGTGACGTCGGATACGCTCCGCGACGCCATGGCGCACCCGGAGAGCTACCGCAACCTCCTGGTCCGCATCTCCGGCTACAACGCCTACTTCGTCACGCTGCACCGGGACCTCCAGCTGGAGCTGATCCGCAGGGCGGAGTACGGAATCGAACGATAGGGGCGAGCACGTAGAATCAAAAAATTACCTGAAGAACCATACCGGGGGAGCAGATGAAGGCATTGATGTTCGACTACAGCATACCAAAAATCGCGCTGAAAAAGATCGGCCTGGGGGGAGATTTCCTGCTGGTAAAGTATAGCGACTCGTGGCCCGTCCCGAAGATCGCCCATCCTAACCAGGTCCTGGTGCGGACGACCCTCGGCGGCATATGCGCCTCCGACCTGCACCAGATGGAGGTGTCGATGTCGCTCTACGCGAGCATCATGGCCTCGCCGGTGAACCCCATGCCCATGGGCCACGAGGCCATAGGCGTGGTGGAGGAAGTGGGACCCGCCGTCAGGGGACTGAAGGCCGGCGACCGCGTAGCCTACAACCCGGTGACGCGCTGCGAATTTTACGGCTTCAAGCCGTGCCCGAGCTGCCGCGAGGGGAACTACCAGCACTGCTTCTGCCTCCTGGGCGTCGGGGACGGCTCGGCCCTCGAGGAGAAGTACGGCGGCCGGAAGGGATTCGGCGGCTTCGGCGGCGGCGGATTTTCCGAATACATCCTCGCCTTCGGGAAGCAGCTGCACAAAATACCGACGGGGCTCCCCGATGAGGTCGCGGTACTCGCCGAGCCCTACACCATCGCACTCCACGCGGTGGCGCGCCACATGCCCCGGAACAGCGATACGGTAATTGTCGTGGGCGCGGGCATCATCGGGCTCCTGACGATCAAGGCCCTCAGGGCCCTCGGGTCGAAAAGCCGCGTCATATCCCTCGCCCGCTATCCGGTCCAGGCTAAGATGGCGGCCGCCCTCGGCGCCACGGAGGTCATCTCGGAGCGGGACCCGGAAATCCTCTACGAGCGGGTGGCCGGCGCCACCGGCGGATCCCTGTTCAAGCCCATTTTCTCCAAGCATGTGCTCTACGGGAACAAGGGGCCCGACGTCATCTTCGACTGCGTGGCGTCCGAAGCCTCGGTCGACGACGACCTGCGCCTCGTGCGCAGCAACGGCACGGTGGTGCTGGTGGGCATGGGGTTCGATATCACGAAAAAAGTGGACTGGTCCATCGCCATCTGGAAGGAGGTGGAGCTTAGCGGGACCATTTTCTCCGGCATGGAAACATATAAAAAGAAGAAAGTCCATTCTTTCGACCTGGCGCTGCGGCTCATGGCGGCCGAGCCCGGGGCCTACGCCATGCTAGTGTCCCACAGGTTCCCCATCGACCGCTACCGGGAAGCCTTCGGGTGCTCCCGGTCCAAGCAGTCCCGGAACGCCATCAAGGTGGTGCTGGACTTCAGGAGCGGCGGGGCTAATTGACGAGTCCCCTGTAAAACAGGAACAGCGGCGGGGAAAACAGAGATGTCCGTTGCAGCGACAGGCTATCCGGCCTTAATGACCCTGGCCAGGCTCTCCATGGCTATCTTCTTTTCATTCCGCACATAATCACGGATGGTTTTATCGAGCTTCTCCATGTTGGATTCGACCATGTATCTCTGGAGCAGCGTGAAATACTTCACATTCTTCTTCAATTCGTTCTTTCTCAATTTCAGCGTCAGGTACTCGACCCTTCTCTTGTTATACCATGTATCGGTTATTATCTTTTTCAGCAGGGGACTGTCGACCGCCTCAATGGCCACGATGGCGAATTCGAAAATACTGTAAAAATAGCCGTCCACGTCGTTTTTATCCGCGGCGATTTCGATACGATTCAGGACATCCACGACTCTTTTAATGTTCTCCGGCGTTTTGTGCTCCATCGCCTTCCGGATGAGGAGCGAGTATATGTCTTCGATGAGATCATAGAGAATATCCACGTCGTTCAGGGATAACTGCGTCACATAGGTCCCGTGTCTCTGGTTGATCTCGACCAGCCCGCTGCTCTCGAGGATCCGCAATGCTTCCCGCACGGAACTTTGACTGACGCTGAATTCTTTAGCTACTTTAACTTCCAGGATTCTATCGCCCGGCTTATAATCCATGCGGATTATCCTGTCGGTTAATATTTCAGCCACTTCATAGCCGATGTTTTTAGATTTTAACGCGGTCATTCCCGACACTCCTTCACAATTGATGCTATGCCCATGGATATCAAACCACTGAACCAGAAGAAGGCTCTATGCTTTCCCGAAAGAACATGACGGGAACCTGCAGGAAAGACAATTGGCGCAAAGCCCTCCATGGCCAAGACCGGCTATCTCCTTGCGTGTAATCTTTTCTCCCGCCAGGACACGGGGCAGTATTAAGTCAAAGACCGTGTTCCTGGAATACATGACGCACCCGGGCAGCCCCAATACGGGCGTATCGCCTATATAAGCAACCATGAACATTGATCCCGGTAAAATCGGTGCCCCGTAGGAAACAATTGTGCCGCCCGCGGCCACGACTCCTGAAGGAGTTACATCGTCCGGATCAACGGACATGCCGCCCGTGACAAGGATCAATTCAACGCCTTCACGCACCATGATCTTGATGTTATCCGAGATCATTTCAATGCTATCCGGCACATTGACCTTTTGTATGACGCTGCATCCAAGTTTTGTAACTTTCTCAATTACGACCGGGCTGAACTTATCCTCGATCCGTCCTTTATAAACCTCGCTCCCGGTAACCACAACGCCGACGCGCATTCCGGAGAGGGGCTTTACCTCGACTATGGGCTTATATCGTTCGGCCCGCACTTCGACTCGTTCGATAATTTCGTGGTCGATGACCAGGGGAATGACCCTCGTGCCGGTAACAACCGTTCCCTTTTCAACGATTTGATTTCTATGGAGGGTGGATACAACCACCTCATTTTCATTATTTATTTCATCAAGCCCGTTCACATTTATTTTCAGTAAGCCCTGCAGCTCGGCGACCAGGTTGATTTTCCCCTCCCGGGGCTCCGTCAGGGATATGCCCGGACCGGCAATGGCCTTTGCAATGCGGAGGGCGGCCTCGTTTTCATGCAGGTATCCCTCCTTTTTTTCCCAGACATACAGGTTCTCTTTCCCTATCCTCAGCATTTTAGGTATATCTTCAACCGTAACGATGTGTCCTTTTTTAAAAGCCCTCCCCTTAAACTCTCCTGGTATGATCTGGGTAATGTCATGGCACAAAACCATACCGACGGCATCTTCCACTCTTACTTTAAGCATCGCCCCATGCCTCCATCATGTTTTCTTATATAAAATCGGCCGGATTCAACGATCGTGATTCGGAATATCGTCCCTGCTTCCGTAAGCCAGGAGCCGGCGATAGTCCTCCACCGTGTCGATATCCAAGAGAATTCCCTCATCGTCCACTTCCACGCCAATGGCCTCGTCCGCGTAGCTGTTCAATATTCCCCTCAGGCCATTGGGCGCGTGAGTGTTCATGATCTCAGGAATATATCTTCTTGATATCAGGGGAGGGTGCCCTTTTGTGCCACGGTATACCGGATAGGTGATGCCGGAATGATTCCTTTCATGATTTTCAAGGATTGCCCGAATTGTCGCGGGATCAACAAGTGGAATATCGACAGGCATGATAAAAAATGCCTGGACCCCGGGCTCCAGGGTCGCCGTTCCGGCCTGTACCGAAGAAAACATCCCCTGGTCAAAATTCCTGTTTCTCACGATCCTGACTCCAAGATGCCTGACGGCATCGATGACATCATCGGCGCGATACCCCACGACCACCCTGACGTCCCGCATGCCCGCATCAAGATGCGAAGCAACCGCTCTCTCCACGACCGTGCGATCGCCCAGCTTCAGCAAAGGCTTGAAGGCCCCTCCGGTCCTGCTTGAATATCCCGCCGCAAGAACGATCGTAGCCGCATGGTCTTCAACCTTAGCCATCGATCAACCTCGCCCTCGCCTGGATAAGCTCGCCCGCAATGCTCACGGCTATCTCTTCCGGCGTTTCCGCTTCGATATCGATCCCGATCGGAGAATGGACCCTCGCCAGCGCATCTTCCCGTATCCCCGACTGGCGCAAGTGCCGGTATATGTCTTCACGTTTTTTTCTGCTTCCTATCATCCCGATATATCCGGCTTCGGTTTGAAGAGCCTGCTCAAGAACAACCATATCGTAGGCATGTCCCCTGGTCACGATGACAATGTAGCCGTTCCTGGTGATCCGCAGGTCCCTCATGCAGGTTCCCATGTTTTCAGGCACGATGATCCGCTCCGCCTGCGGAAAACGCTTCCCGTTTGCATATTCTTCCCGGTCATCCAGCACCACGGTTTGAAAATCGACAAGGTGAGTCAATTGCGCCAGTTTCTGCGATATGTGGCCTGCTCCAAAAATATAAACCGTGCCGGGATAATGGACGGGCTCAACAAGGTGCTCCGTTTCTCCCAGCGTTACACGCCGGGGGAAGCGTCCCCCGGCAGAATGCTCCAATGCCTCCCTGTCTTCTTCGGCCAGAAGCATTCCCACGGGTTTCCTGCCCCTGGCTACAAGGGCCAGCTTCACCAGGTCTTCACTTCCCGAACCTGTAACAATTTTAGTGATCAGGCAGGCATCCAGGTCATGGCGCCTCACATCGCAGACCGCTTTGCACACCGCGGCGTTTTCAGGATGACAGGACCGGAGCAAGTCCAGGAATATCTCCGCATTCCCGCCGCATATCATGTCCATGCCGGAAACATCGCTGGATGAGAACCGGAACGACCCGAGCATCGCCTGTCCGCTCCGGAAAACTTCATGCGCCATGGCGATTGCCCGGGCCTCGAATATGCCGCCACCGATGGTGCCGACAATCGAGCCGTCCCTGCGCACCAGCATTTTGCTTCCTGCCGTACGCGGCGCCGACCCTTCCTGGTTTACGATCGTGACCATTGCCACGTCTTCCCCGTATTCAAGGAGATCCGCACATGCGTGGAAAAGATCTTTCATCGGTACACTATCGCTCCTTTTCTAAATATCAAGCAGACCTGACTGCCCACCTGTTCATTTATGTACAGCGGCGCTTATTTATTTTTGCCGATCTCGGCCATGGCGGAGATGGCTGCATCGATATCATTGATCGTATTAAATGGCCCGATGCTGAAACGGACACCTCCCTGCGGGAATGTTTTTAAATCCCGATGCGCCAGTGGCGCGCAATGCAGCCCGGTCCGGACGGCAATGCCGTAGTCTCCGTCCAGAATTGCGCCGACATCATCAGGGTCCATGTTCTCAACGGTTGCCAGGGTAACGCCCAAACGCTTATCCCAGCCTGAAGGACCACGCATGCGGACAGCGGATATTTCTCTTAAGCCCTGCGACAAATGCTTCGCCAGTTCGACCTCCCGGTTCCGTATATCATCAATGCCGAGCCGCTCCGCGTGTTCCAATCCTGCGCCAAGGCCGATGATACCCAGAAAATTCGGCGTACCTGTCTCCAGGCGATGAGGAAACGCCTGGGTATGCACCAGGCTTTTAGAATCAATCCCGGTTCCTCCGAACCTTGTTCCCCGGATATCAACATCACCGGCAAACACAAGTCCCCCGATACCGGAAGGACCCATCATCGACTTGTGCCCCGTAAAGGCAAGAGCGCTTACACCCCATTCCTTCATGCGTATGGGGACCAACCCGGCGCTCTGCGCCGCATCAAGGATCAGAGGTACTTCATGATACCTGCAGACCCGGGCGATAGCCTCGGCATCCTGAATTGTTCCCGTAACATTGGAGGCATGGTTGACGATCACCATCACCGTTTCCGGCTTTATCGCGCGGGCGATATCTTCCGGGTCTATGCGCCCCTCCCCGTCAGATTCAACGAGGTCATAGGCCAGTACTCCTTTCTCCTGAAAGTGATGCAGGGGGCGAAGCACTGAATTGTGCTCAAGCCGCGTGCTCACGACATGGCAGCCCGGTTCGATCATTCCCTGGATAATCAGGTTAAGCGCGTCCGACGCGTTGGACGCGAATATCACCCGCTCCGGATCATCGCTCCCGAAAAAACGGCACAGCTGCTTCCGGACATCCATTACCATATCCGAGGCCATCACCGCCAGGTCATATCCGCCGCGTCCGGGAGAAACGCCCCACTGCCTGTAGATATCCAGCATTTTATTCAGGACCGCATCAGGTTTCGGGAAAACAGTGGCGGCATTGTCCAGGTATATAAGCTTATCTTGAATTTCCATTCTAATACCTTCCCGCGCAGACCTTGGGATCAGGCAGGCCCGCCAGACGGCGAAGTCCGTACTTAATGCCGCCGGGAAAGAGCGCCTCGAGCTCCGCCATTGTCATATGGGTCCCGACTTTCAGGTGGTGGTTCAGGGGCGCCTTCCCCTGCTCATCGTAGAATTTTCTGACGAAGTGGACGATCATGCGCTGCGTATCGCTTATTTCCTCCACGCCGGCTTCATGGGCCAGGATCTCGAATATCTCATCCGTCCAGAGGGAGGGGTTTACAAAAAACCCCTCCCCGTTGAACGAAATTTGAACACCGGCTATTGTCCGGTTATACGGCCTCTTGATCTTTCTTTCTTCGTCTGCGCTCATATTGACAAAATGGCGACACGTTTATTTTTTATTCCCCAGTGCCGCCAATACCTTCTCCGGCGTGATGGGCAGATCATGGAAACGCACGCCGGTGGCGTTGTAAACGGCATTGGCTATCGCCGGATGCGTGGCCACGAGAGTAAATTCACCCACCCCTGTAGCGCCCAGGGGCCCTCTCGCCCTGGGAGTCTCCAGGAGAATGGTCTCCTGGTCGAACTGCGTTGAGATAGTGGGGAACTTATAGGTGAGCCAGTCTTTTGATTTCCCCATTACGAAGTGTTCACGAAGGGCATATCCCGCCCCCATGTCCGCTCCACCTTCGACCTGCCCGAGCACGGCCTGGGGATTGATGATCGTCCCCGGGTCGACCACCGTGGTCATCTTTACGATCTTTACCTCGCCGGTCTTGGCATTGACCTCCACTTCGGCCATCTGGGATCCGTGTATGAAGGATTCCCACGCATCGCCCTGTCCGGTTTCCTTGTCGAGGCCGTTCACCTCGGTAAGGATATTTTTCCCCATGTAGCGTGTGGGTTTTCCCGCCTTCACCAGGTCGGCATGCGTCTTTGCCCCGGCTTCCTTCATCGCGGCCTTGAGCACTCCTATCGCCTTGACCAGCGCGCCTCCGGACATGTATGTCTGGCGCGATGACGCGGATACGCCCGCATCAGGCGCGATCTCGCTGTCGCGGGTCGACAGCCTGATTTTGTTCATTGGAATATCCATGCAATGGGACGCGATCTGGGTCAGCATGGCGTCATTGCCCTCACCTGGCTCGGCAACCGCCCCGTATACGGTCAATCCGTCGTCGGGGTCAAGCTCGACAGCCATGCAGGAGACGTCACCGGCGGACCCGACGCCGAAGCTGGACCCCGCAAGGCCCACGCCCCTGAGGATGTCCCCCGTGGTATGCGCTTTCGCTTCCTTGCAGGCTTTCTCATAT
Source organism: Spirochaetota bacterium (assembly GCA_017999915.1). Lineage (NCBI taxonomy): Bacteria > Pseudomonadati > Spirochaetota > Spirochaetota bacterium. The sequence continues at coordinate 68,955 of JAGNKX010000012.1, read as the reverse complement.
AAAGGCTTCATGCGCTCGAGGCAGCCGTTGTATTCCCATTGGTCGACCACCTGCCCGGAGGACGTGCATCCGCCCGGCTTGACGGCGTTCTTCATGCGGAATTCCCAGGGATCGATCTTCATTTTCGCCGCCATCATATCAATGGCCGACTCAAGGGCGAAATTCACCTGCGGGGGACCGGCGCCCCGCGCCGCGCCGCCCCAGGCGTCGTTGGTATAGACAAGTCTTCCCGCGGCCTTAACGTTGGGAAGGTCATAGCATCCGCTCAGCATTTCGATGGAACGGTCCATGATTACCAGTCCCACCGATGTATGCGCCCCGTTATCAACGGTAAAGTCGATGTCATAGGCCGTGATCTTCCCATTCGCATCGGCCCCCAGCTTAACATCCATGCTGTAGGGATGGCGTTTCGGGGTCATCATCAGCGATTCTTCCAGGGTGGCCACGTAGCGCACGGGCCGCCTGAAATGAACAGCCGCGGCCGCGGCGATCGGCTCGGTGGTGAGGTCCATTTTTATCCCGAACTGCCCTCCGGCATATGCCTCAACGTAGCGCAGGTTGTCCCAGCCGATGGCGCCGGCGAGAACACCCACGTGCATGTGGATGGAAATGGAGCGGCCGATGACCACCAGCTGGGCGTCATCGCCCTCGCCGTCCAGACATGCCAGGGCGGCTTCCGGTTCAAGACAGGCCTGGTGGACGAGTTGAACGGAGAATTTATCTTCTATGACATGCGCCGATGAGCCAAGGGCCTTTTCCGAGTCCCCCCGGATCTGCGCGACCGTATAGACCTCATTGGGATAATTCGGATCCGGGAACACCTGCGGCGCTCCCTCGGCAAGGGCTTCCGCCGGAGTGGAGATACGGGGAAGGACCTCGTACTCGACCTTCACGGCCGCCGCCGCGGCCCGGGCCTGCTCCCTGGTCTCGGCTATCACCGCCGCGATCGGGGCCCCCATGACCGGCGCAAGATCCGCACAGAGAACGGGCTCATCCGGAACGATCATGGCGGAGCTGTTTGTTCCCTTGATATCCGCGGCGGTCATGACGCCGACCACCCCCGGCATTTTTTCGGCTGTGGAATAATCGATCGATATGATCTTCGCGTTATGATGCGGACTTCTCGTAACGGCGACTTCAAGCGCGCCCGGAATGAGAATATCATCGGTATACCGCACGGCGCCGCAGGCCTTGTTCATGGACCAGGGACGCGGATGGGAAACACCGATCTTCTTCCCAGATGCCGCCGGTCGCACCTTGTCGGGCGTTGTCTCGCCCCTCAAAAATTTGCCGGCGAGCTGGATGGCCTCGATGATGCTTTTATACCCGGTGCACCGGCACAGATTGCGCTTCAGGGCTTTCTTTATGTCATCCACGCTAGGATCTTTATTTACATCAAGCAGCGCCTTGGCCGCCATGATCATACCCGGTGTGCAGAAGCCGCACTGGATCGCCCCGGCCAGGACAAAGGCCTCCTGTATCAGGTGGGGATTGTCCGGCGTGCCCAGCCCCTCGATGGTGATGATGTCCGCGCCCTCCAGGTCCACGACCTTCTTCGTGCAAGACAGGGCGGTCTTCCCGTTCACGATCACGGTGCACGCTCCGCACTGTCCCTTTCGGTCGCAGGATTGCTTCGTCCCGGTGAGGTGAAGGTCCTTGCGAAGCAGATCGATGAGGACCGTTTTCTCGTCGACTATGAACTCGTTTGGCACCGAGTTCACTTTAAATGTTACTTTTTTCATTGTCAGCATTTCTCCTTGATATCATCTGCGGGAAACGCGTTGACGGGTGCGGATCTTCGCCGAAGCTCCGGCTTACCCTGCGGTTCCCGGCAATGGTGTTACATGTTTAATTTGTCAGCCATGCCCAGATCAGTGAGGGCCTTCTTGTATATTTCTTTCACGATTTTAAGCTTGGGGACCAGCCTGAGCATCCCGGTCGCGTTTCCCTTTACCTTAACCCTCTTGCGCGTAATGGCTATCACCGGGTTCAGCTGGTCCATCCATGAAAGATGGGCATCATCGAGGGAGCAGCTCATGGTCAGGTCGGGCGTATCGCTGGGTATCCCGGTTCCAACAGTATAACCGCCATCGCGGCAGTCGAACCATACGCCGCAGTTGGGCTCATCGACGGAGTAATCGAAGAGTATGAGCTGATTAACCTTCTTCGCGGCTTCCCGGAGCTCTTGATTTTCTCCGATTAAATCCCACATCTTTTTAATGGCGGTGACGGCTTCTTGCGAATCTTTCCAGTATTTCATATCTTTCTCCTGATTTTTTATTTAAATGCTTATAGACCGATCCGAAAACATGCATCAAAGAAGGCTGATGATGATACATCCGGCCTTCTGATATTCGATGTATGCGAATTATTCGTGGTCAGATGACCATGGACAATCCATGAAAACGCGCAAGAAACAGGAAACCGGGCGCAAACCGGGACAACAATATATCGCTTATCAACTATTGTTTATCGATAATCGATAAATACACATAACCTGTCAACCATTTTTAATGCCCCAACGGCTCTCCCTGGGCGCGTTCATGAAAAAAAAGCGGGAGTGCTTGAATATCTCGCGCCTGATTATCGACAAAATACCCCGCAGCAAGCTACGGGGTTTACGCGCGTTGCGATCAATTCGATAAATGTACGACCGTTAACGGCAAGGATATAAGGGGTAGCAGTATAATATAAGGGGCCATGGCGCCTTCCCGGCGAGTCAACGAGGTAAAAATAACTTGACTATGCATAAACGAATTTATAATCAATAAAGCAAATCATGTCTTTTTTAATAAATATCCGCCAAGGAACGCACCAATGAAAAAATCATTTATCACGCACCAGATCCTCCCGCTGATCCTTTTAATAATGTCCTTATCCATCCTGATCGTATGCGACGATGGCGGCAAAAAAGACGATAAGAATGCTCTGACCCTGATGGCGATCGATAAATATGAGGATTACCTGGCACAGAAGGCTCTCGATGATCAGGTGAACGACATAGGGGGGTCCGTGAGCGGGCTCCACGGCACACTGGTACTCCGGAACAACGGCGGAGACGACCTCACGATAAGCGGGGACGGCCCTTTCAAATTCCCGTCGACTCTGAAAAGGGGCGGAACCTACGACGTGTCCATAAAGGAGCAGCCTGCCGGGCCCCTGTGCGAGCTCTTCAACGGCAAAGGCACGGCCCTGTCAGAAGTGAACGATATCATTGTAGTCTGTTCTTATAAAAATTATCCGGTGGGCGTTACGGTAAAAGGCCTTACCGGCAAGCTCAATCTCCTCAACAACAGCATCGAGCCCCTTGCAATCGATTCCGACGGATCGTATTTATTCAACCAGCCGATCGTGAAGGGAGGACGTTACAGGGTTACCATGACTTCCAAGCCGAACGAGCAGTCCTGCACCGTAAATAACGCCGAAGGCCCGGTGGACGGGCCCGTAAATCTTGAAGTGAACTGTTCCACTCTAACATACAAAATCGGCGGGACGGTAAAGGGCCTCAAAGAAGGAAGCATCATTCTTCAGAACAACGCCGGAGATGATATCTCCATTGACGCGAACGGGAGCTTCACCTTCAAGGAGCCAGTGGTAAAGGACTCGGATTATAATGTAACCATCAGGTCACAGGCCGGGATTAAACCGTGCCGTGTCATCAATGGCGCCGGAAAGGCTACAAAGGACGTGACAGACGCGACCGTGCTCTGCTCGTACCGCGTCGTCCTCTACAGCGCCGGGTTATATAATGGCGACATGGGGGGCCCTGACGGCGCGGATTCGAAATGCGCCGCCCGGGGAAGCGTATCCGGGCTGGAGGCTCCTTACACCGCCTTTATCTGCAAGAGCGGAAGCCTATCGATTCGAAATATGCCTGCGGTATATGGATTCTCGGAACTCCTTCCCATAACCACCCCCGGGGGGGCCATAATAGCTGATAACTGGGAAAAGCTGATCAACGGCAACTTTAAGGCTTCACCGGCGACACTGGTTGACCCAAGCGGAAGAAATACGCCCTTCTGGACCGGCAGCGATACTACAGGGCAATATAAAGGCGAACGCAATTGCGGTAACTATTCTTGGTTTATGAGCATATCTATGCACGGGTTTATTCCTGCCTGGTCCACCACATCTTATAGTTCATCTTCCGCTAATGGCTGGACCGGATCGATGACTCTCACGGGCACCGGGTGGCTTTCGCAAAGGGAAATCGCCTGTACTCAAAATTCGTGGCTCCTCTGCGCCGCCTACGGGCCCGAGCCGGCTTCCGGACTTACGGCGTACATCCATATCGGTTCGGTTCGTCCGGCTGTTCTATGGGGCATCATAATCGGCGGCGTCATTGTCAGCATAGGGGCGATTATGGCGATTAACATTGTACGGAGCAAAAAAAAACAGGCTCCTAAGAGATAGAACAACACGTAAGATTTATTACTTTTCAATGAATTACCGGCAAGGAACGTACCAATGAAAAAATCTTTTATCATCCGCCAGATCCTCCCGCTGATCCTTGTAATAATGTCTTTATCCATTCTGGTCGTATGCGACGATACGGACAAAAATGATTTTGAAAAGAATTTCATGGCCATGGTGGCCCTCAGCGACCAGGATAACGCCATAGGAGGGTCCGTGAGCGGCCTCTACGGCACGCTGGTCCTCAGCAACAACGGCGGCGACGACCTGACGATAAGCGGCGACGGCCCTTTTAAATTCCCATCGACTCTGAAAAGGGGCGAAAAATACGACATATCCATCAAGGAACAGCCTGCCGGGCCCGTATGCGGCGTGTTCAACGCCAAAGGCACCGCGCTGTCGGAGGTGGACGACATCATTGTGGTCTGTTCTTATAAAAACTTCCCGGTGGGGGTTACGGTAAAGGGTCTCTCCGGAAAGCTCAATCTTCTCAACAACGGCATCGATACCCTGGCCATCGAATCCGACGGGTCTTATATGTTCAACCAGGCGATTTTGAAGGGTGGAAGGTACAGGGTCACCATGGCTTCCAAGCCGAATGAACAATCCTGCACCGTCAATAACGCCGAAGGTCCGATGGACGGGCCCGTAAATCTTGAAGTGAACTGTTCCACCATAGCATACAAAATCGGCGGAACGGTAAAGGGCCTCAAAGAAGGAAGCATCATTCTGCAAAACAACGCCGGAGATGATATCTCCATGGACGCGAACGGGAACTTCACCTTCAAGGAGCCAGTGGTAAAGGACTCGGATTATAATGTAACCATCAGGTCACAGGCCGGGATTAAACCGTGCCGCGTCATCAATGGCAGCGGAAAAGCTACAAAGGACGTGACAGATGTGACCGTGCTCTGTTCGTACCGCGTCGTCCTCTACAGCGCCGGGCAGTATACCGGCATCATGGGCGGCACCGATGGAGTTGATGCAAAATGCGCGGCCGTCGGAAGCAAATCAGGGCTGGAGGCTCCCTACACCGCCTTTATCTGCAAGAGTGCAAGCCTATCGATTCGAAATATGCCTGAAGCATATGGATTCTCGGCAAGCATTCCCATTACCATGGCCGGAGGGACCATAATCGCGGATAACTGGGGAGATCTGGTAAACAAAAAGCTCAAGGCATCCATTGCAACACTGGTTGATGCAAGCGGAAGAAATACGCCCTTCTGGTCCGGCTGCGACACAACAGGGAATACAATAACAGGCAGCGAGACGAATTGCGGAAATGATTCGGTGTATGTTTATTCACAAGGAATGATGAAGTTAGCAGCAACGAGATCCAGTTGGAGCGCCGATAAAAATATATTTTTTATTCCCGGCATGTCTGCCCAAACTACCTACTTCAAGGGCCAGACCGGATCGATGACTCAGACAGACCCCGGGTGGCTTTCACAAGGGGAGACCTACTGCTCGCAAAACGCGTGGCTCCTCTGCGCCGCCTACGGGCCCGAGCCGGCTTCCGGACTGACGGCATACCTGCATATCGGTTCGGTTCGTCCGGCTGTTCTATGGGGCATCATAATCGGCGGCGTCATTATCAGCATAGGGGCGATTATGGCGATCAACATTATCAGGAAAAAGAACAAGAAAACGGTTTGAGCGCATCTTCAATAGCGCCGGCCCTGGCGGCCGGCCTTATTCCGGTTGCGGCGGTATATCTTTTTTACCGCCGCCATTTCCAGGTGAAGTCCGATTTCCTGGGACACCTGGAGTTTTTCTTCCACGGGGTCCTGCTCGCCTGCATTCTTTTTACCGCCGGATTATTTTTCCGTGGTCTTATCCCTCCGGGCAACGCCCTGATCAGGGGATTTGTCCAGGCCGCCCTGGTGGAAAAAACGGGCGCCCTTGTTGTCATAGGGATTCTTATCTGCCGGAAGAAGCATGACTTTTCCGTAATGAACGGGATCGTATCCGCCATGTTTCTCGGCCTCGGCTTCGCGGCCCTTGAGAACATAATCTACGCCCTCTCCCGCGACTCCTCGATACTGCCGGTGCGGCTCATCAGCTCCGTGCCCCTCCATATCCTCTCCTGCGGACTCATGGGGTATTTCCTGTCGATGGTGAAGCTGTCCAAATCAGCGGTAAACAGGGCCGCGGGCGTCATTGCCGGCTTTGGCGCTCCCCTTCTCCTCCACGGCGCCTATGATTCCCTGCTATACCGGGGCGGGACCATGCCCTATTATGTGCCCCTGATACTGGTCTTTCTTATTGTCCTGATGGAGTACCTCCTGGCCAGGTCGCAGGTGTTTCCATCCGGGGACGAGCTGCGGGAAAAGGGTCTTGCAATCGAGGACTGGAGGTCCATCGACAGGGAGCCCCAGTTCGAACGGTGGATCCTCCGCTCACTGGGAACCCGGAACACGGACCATGTGCCTTTTTTCGCCCTGCACGTGACCCCGGCAAAGTGGGCCATCATCGGGGCCCTAGCCCTTACGGCCGCGGCCTTCGCGGTGATGAAAAGCAGGGCGCCGATCATCCCGGCAACCGTCACGCCGGTTGAGGCGACGATGCTGTTCATCCTTCTCCCCGGTCTTTACGCCTTTAACCTGCTGGCCGTGGGCCTTATCAATCCGGAGTATTTCAAAAAGAGCATCATCCGCATCCCCATAATCATTGACGCGGTCATCAACATCGAGGTGGACTCGCCGGACAAGGACGACGTTGTCGACACCGTGACCTATCACGTCACGGGACAGAACAGTTTTTTCAAGACACCGGCCCCCCTGGCCCCCGGGAGCCCGGTAAAATGCATTCTCTACTGTTCCAGGTTCTCGTCTCCCGTGCTGGAAGGCGTCGTGGCCCTGGACCGGCACGGCGGCGACGACGAATTCAACGGCACCCTGGTCAGGTTCACGTCACGGCCGCCGGGATTCGGTCTTTTTCTCCTGCGCTATCACCTGTATCGCCTCAGCCGGGGCCTTGCCTACAACCTCAACCTTCCCGGCTCAAGGGACATCCGCCGGCTCTTCATCAGGCCGGTATCCGTAATGGAACAGGAGTACACCTTTCCCTCCGGCCACGAGGTTTTCAGGCAGGGCGAGCGGGGCAATGAGTTCTACCTTATCCGGAAGGGCAAGATTAACATCATGAAGAAGCTCCCCCGCGGGGGGCAGGTCCTCCTCACCACCATGGGGCGGGGGGATATTTTCGGCGAGATGGCCATCCTGGGCAACCAGACCCGCCTCGCCACGGCGGTATGCAGCGGCCAGTGCGTTCTCGCCGTCGCCAGGGCCGACAACCTGGACGCCCTCATCGAACACAATCCGGAGTTCGCCCGAAAGCTTCTTGAGACCCTCGCGAGGCGGCACCACGATTCGGAGCGCAATTACCTGAATATCATCGGGCGGATGAAATCAACCACGGGTAAGACGAACACCCTTCTCCTTTCCCTTGTCAAAATGACCCTTGCCTGCAGCGGCGGAGATTCTGCCGGCAATAATTTCAATTATGATCTGCTCGCCCAAAAGATCCGTTGCGACAGGGAAACAGCCGTCAAAATCGTCGAGATGATCTCATCCTGCAGGGACGGCTCCGACCTTGAGGAATTAATAGACCGGGAGACGGCGGGCGCCATCATCACGGCATTCAGGGAGTATCCCCTTGCGGTCAGGGGCGACGCAAAAAAATAGAATAGGCAATACGCCTTCGCTTAACAACCCTCATATCACCGCTTCGATGGATCTAATGATGGCAACCTGAATGTTTTTAATGGTCTCTGGCGCCGAAAAAAATAAGAATATATCATTATTGTAAGACGAGCCAAAATCATCCCTTCTTTCCATTATCCTCCAGGGCGCCCGCGCATCAGCGGGCGCTTTTTTTCATTATCCTTTTACAATCACGCATAAAGCTATTAAGCCGCGCAATAAATTGCTTGCCCTTTCATAATACTATCCCAATTGATACTCAATAAAGGGTCATCGTATTATTTATATAATCCCAGCGTTATTACTTCAGGACAAATCAATGATAGGCACGATGATAAACGATGTCACCGATACCGCCTTCATGGTGGCCACTCACAGGGCCAATGAGACCAGGCGGACCGACGCGCTCTTTCAGGACCCCCTGGCGGAGCTGCTGGCGGGCGATCATGGCAAAAAGGCGGCCAGGGACCATCCGAAAAGCCCGATGGTTCAATGGCTCGTGACGATCAGGACGGTTATAATAGATAATTTCATCCAGACCTCCCTGCCCCTGGGAATCGACACTGTCCTGAACCTGGGCGCCGGCCTCGATACCCGCCCGTATCGACTGGACCTCCCGAAATCGCTCCGGTGGATAGAGGTGGACTATCCATCGATCATCTCGTATAAAGAAACCCGCCTGGCGAAGGAGAAACCGAGGTGCGCCCTCGAGCGGGTAACTCTGGACCTGGCCGACACGGCGGAACGGCGGAAGTTTTTTTCAAAAATCAATTCAAGCTCCCGCGGCATTCTCGTCTTGACCGAAGGGGTTATTCCCTATCTTACCAACGAGGATGCGGGCAGCCTGGCTGACGATTTGCGGCAGATGGGCAACCTCCGCCTGTGGATCGTGGACTATTCCTCGCCCAGGATGAGCAGATACAGGAGGGCCGGTTCCAGCAGGGAATACATGCGGAACGCGCCGTTCAAATTCCATCCCGATGACTGGTTTGGATTCTTCGGCAGCCATGGCTGGCGCATGAAGGACATCCGCTATCTCGCCATTGAATCCCGGAAACTCAACCGGGCCATACCGCTGTCGGCGCCGTGGAAGGTATTGATAATTATTCGGGCTTTATTCATGTCCCGGAGCCGGAGGGAATCACTGGGAAAGTTTGCCGGATACGCGTTGATGGAGCCGAAATAACACCTGCCGGTTTAGCACGGACGATGTTGCCGTCAGGACTCAAAACCCTTCGCGCGCTCGATCACCGTCATTGCGCCGCGGCGGCCGTCCAGCTCCACGATGTCGCCGGTGGCCACCGCTCCCAGCACCCCGGGCACGGCCGTGATCATGGGCAATCCGTATTCCCGGGCCACGACCGCGCCGTGGGAGAGCATGCACCCGGTCTCGGTCACGAGGCCCCCGGCGATGCCGTAATAGGGGGTCCAGCCGATATCCGTGAAGGAGGCCACCATGATCTCGCCGGGCCTCAGGGCTTCCGCGTCGTCCACGGTGTGTATCAGGCGGACTGGGCCGCGCACGACGCCGGCGCTGACGGGCATGCCCTGTATGACCGTTCCGGCGCCGCCCGCCGGTGCCGATTCCAGGGGTTTCGGAGCGCCGCGGAAAACATCGGGATAGCGCCGTGACATCTGCTCCGGGAGAAGCCGCCGCCGCTTCAGGGCCCTCCGCACCAGGGAACGGTCCCCGGCGCGCACGATCTCGCCGAGCTCGCGGCGTGTAAAGAAGAAGACTAGGTCCCCGTCGAGCAGCACGCCCCGCTCGCACAGGATCTCGGCCAGGCGCCGGTAGGCGTGCTTGAACCTGCTCTGGATCCGTATCACCAGGGACTTGCAGTGCTCGCGGCCGAAGACGCCGGCACGGGCCTGCTTCACCGCCCAGTTGAAGGCGCGCCCCGATACGGCCGGGTTTGCTCCGAGGAAGGCCCGCACCGGGTCCTCATGCCTCGGCCTAGGAGAAACGCCGGCGGCGGCCATGCGCTGCGCCATGGCCGCCAGCTGCGACGGGTCCTCGCCCCAGTCCTTTTCCCTGAGCTCGGCCTCGCGGATGCACCGGTGGCCGTGACGCTCCAGGAGGGCGCCGAAGGCCTTCCCATGGACGCCGCTTGACGGACCCCGGAGCCACCGGGCCGCATCCTCCGCGGCCATTGCGGTAAAATCATCGCGGACGGCGGCGTCTCCGGCCAGTGCGGCCGCGATATCCTCCAGGGTCTTCACTACCGCCGCGCTCTCGATCCCGTCTATATCCGCCAGGAGCGAGGTCAGCGCCGGATCGAGCTCTTCCTCCGGGATGCCGCCCTTTTTCAGAATTTCCTGCAAGATCCCGTTCATGACCCCCGAATGGGTGCTCACGCAGAGATGCCAGGCATAGGCCAGGTTCAGGATCATGATGCGGCTCTCGATCGCCTCGTAGAGCCGCAGGGGATCGCTTTCCGACAGGTCGATCGTGAAGGACGCCGCCGTCCTTTCCAGGCGGCGGAGGTACGGTCCCTTCATCATGACGTACCATCCCATGCGGATGCCGTTGATGAGCCTCACCGCGAAGGGGACCGGTGAAAACGGCGGCTCCTCGTCCAGTGTATGGCCCAGGAGATTCTGCTCAAATCTTTTACGCGAGGAGCCGAGGACCCGGTCCGCCATGAGGAACATCTGGGTCAGGTTGAGGAAGAGATGGCCGCCGAAGGAAACGACGAACCTCTCCTTCCGCGTGGCCCGCGTCAGGGTCCCCGTGAAGCTGTAAAAATGGCGGATGCAGAAATCGATGGCGTCGCCGAAGACGTTCATGGTCAGGGGCGTCACCGCGCCGGGCATCATCTCGCCGATGTTGGCGCGGGTGAAGAACCGGTCCGCCGGCGCCGGATAATCGAACTCGCCCTCCGAGGGATCCTCCAGGGTCGTTATGGGCCGCGCCTGGAGCCAGTACAAATGCCCGGCTTCGTCCACGGCCCACTCGAGGTCCAGGTGCCGCCCCATGCGCCCGGCCGCCATGCGCGCCTGGCGCGCCAGCTCCCGGACGAGATCGGCGTCGATGACCGGCCCATTCGGAGCCGGGGCCTCCTCTATGATGGCGCCCCCGCCGTCGACGCGGTAGCGGCTGGCGAGGCTTTCGCCGCTCACCAGGGCCTCGCCAAGGCCGTGAACCGCCTCGATGACGGCATAGCCGTCGTCGCCGGTAATGGGATCGGCCGTAAAGACGACGCCGGCATAGCGAGGAGTCACCATGCGCTGGACCACCACAGCCATGGGCGCGGCCGGGCCCTCGGCGACGGCTCCGCGGTAGGAATTGACGCGGTCCGACGCGGCGGACATCACGCAGGAGCGGACCGCCTCATCGAGGCCACCAGTTGTATCGATGTTAAGATAGGTGCTGAACTGCCCGGCGAAGGACGCCCCCTCCCCGTCCTCGTCGGACGCGGAGGAGCGGACCGCCCAGGGGCCCGGGCCGATGAGGCCGGGGACCGACGCGAGGTCGCCGCCGGTGACCCGGGCCGGGTCGAGGATCACCAGGGCTTCCGGCACGTCCAGGCCCGCAAGCTGGAGCGCCCTGAGGCCGGCCGCCTTGCCGCCCCCTTCTCCCTCGGCAAGGTCGCAAAGACGCACCAGCGCCGGTATGCCAGCGGAGATCTCAGGCGAGGCCATAATCGAAGCGGCGAACGTTGTAGCCGAATTCGCAGATCCCCCTGCCCTGGACCTGTTCCACGGTATAGAAGGACACCCACTCGAAGACGCGGTACACGTCATCCATGAGCCAGGTGAACTCCGGTCCCCTGACGCAGGAACCCCGAAGGCGCCTGCCGTCGGCCAGGTACAGGACAAAATAGAAGGATGGCGGCGGCGGCGTTCCGGCCACTATTTCGGCGAAGCTCGTTGACCCGACGACGGGGGTGTAGCGGCCGTCCTTGGCGTGGAACCCGGCCCTGATCTTGATGAAGGGATATTCCGGAAGGCTCAGGTTAATGAAGGAGCCGTCGTCAAGGCACATGCTGAGCCAGAGGTGACGGTCCAGGGAGTCCCAGGAACGGGGTCCAAAGGAGTGGTCGCGGAAGAATTTCATTTTAAGGGTGCGCGTCTTTCCGTCGACGGAGAGGGTGCCGGTAAGGTCGCCCCCCTGCTCGTAATGATGCTGGTGCATGCCCTGCAGGGTGAGGAACCATTGCTTCGTCCATTTCTCCTCCGCCATGGAGCGCGCCATCGGCGCGGGGTCCGCATCGTTGGTGAAATGGAAGATGGGGAAATCCGATGTGAGCTCCGCGTTGAACTTGACCTTCGCGGATTTCCCGTTCTCGTCTTTCACGGTGCCGTTAAAGGATATCGCTAATGATTTTTCAGGCTCGCGGCAGATGATTCCGAGGGGGCTCTTCTCGAAGCTCTTCACCGTTTTCTGCAGCGTCACCGGAACATTAAGCCGTCCCCGGCCCGGCAGGTTCAGGGAAAACCAGAGCTCGAAGGCCCCGCTGCCGCGCCCCGCCAGGCGCAGGATCGCGGCCGTGCCGTCGGCACCGAGGCACGCGAAGTAATAGCTGTTGTTGTAGTCGCTCACCGCGCGGTCCACGTCGAAATTGCGCTCCGCTGCAGCGGCGTTGAAATCGGAATGGCTGACGCTCCGCTTGACCATGGCTTTGGCCAGGGAGTACTTGATGGGATTCATGAGGCAGACCTCCTATTCGCTTAGCGGGAAGCCTTGGCTTCCCTCGACGCGGCCCGGGGCGTCACGGCCCTTGTGTATGTATAGGGACCTCGTCACAAGGTAATAATACGAAAAAGCCAAAATCGGCAAATTCTGTAAAGGAGAATTTTCCCAGGTTATAAAAATGGCATGGGGTGATACCCCCGGCCGTCACTTCCCGATGCTCTCCCACCCGCGCCGGTTTATGTTGAAATAGATGATAGCCCCGAAAACGATGCCGCAGGCAATGAAGAGGATGCCGACGACGGCGCTGCCCAGTATGACCTTCCCGGTGCCGAAGAGAAAGGCATAGATCATGGCAACGCCGAGGAGCCAGTTGGCCAGGTTGAAGAGGCCGTCCTTCTCGGGAACGATGTCCGTTGCTTCCCGGGCGATGGGACCCCAGAGGCGCGCGTTGGGCCGCACCCTCCGGTAAAACGCGAGGAGCGTCTCCTTCGGCTCCGGCTTTGTGAGGAGCGTCACGGCGAGCCACACCGCGGTGGTGACCGCCACCGTGACCAGGAGGAGCCAGGCGAAATCGCGGGGGTCCTGCTCGTTGAAATGGAAGCCGAACTGCAGGGTCAGCGATGTAATGAAGGCAGCGGACATGGCGGAGATCTCGCTCCAGGCGTTTATCCGCCACCAGAACCAGCGCAGGATATAGACCAGGCCGGTGCCGGCCCCCAGGGCGATGAGGACCTTCCACGCCTCCGCTATCGACTCCATGTAAAAGGTCACGACCAGGGAGAGCGCCATGAGGAGGAGCGTCACCCCCTGGGAGACCCTGACATAGTGCTTCTGGTCCCGGTCCCTCGCCATGAGGCGCTTGTACACGTCGTTTACGATGTAGCTGGCGCCCCAGTTGAGCTGGGTGCCGATGGTGGACATGTAGGCGGCGGCGAAGGCAGCGAGCATGAGGCCCCGGAGGTAGACCGGCAGGTCCGACATGAGGATGCGTATGTAGCCCGACTCCGGGTCCGCCGCGAACTGGGGATCGTCCTGGAAGCGTACCACCGCCACCAGGGCCACCACGATCCAGGGCCAGGGCCGGAGGGCATAGTGGGCGATGTTGAACCAGAGGGTAGCCAGGATGGAGTGCTTCTCGTTTTTAGCCGAGAAGATCCTCTGGGCGATGTAGCCCCCTCCCCCCGGCTCCGCGCCGGGATACCAGGAGGCCCACCAGTTCACCGCGATGAACACGAAGAAGGTGATCAGCGGCATCCAGGCGGAATCGGCCTCCGGCACCAGGGAGAGGATGGAGCCGGTGCTGCGCGCGGAGTCTATCTCGCGGAGGCGTCCCAGCAGGGTATCCATGCCGCCGCTGGCGCCCACGGCGAAGACCGCCAGGAGGATCACCATCCCCATCTTGAGGACGAACTGGAACAGGTCCGTCCAGAGGACGCCCCAGAGGCCGGATATGGTGGATATTGAAGCGGTGATGACCATGATGACCACCACGATCCCCAGGGCCTCCACCTTGGCGATGCCCAGGACGTTCATCAGTATCTTGACGATGGCCAGGTTCACCCACCCCATGATGATGAGGTTGATGGGGAACCCCAGGTAGAGGGCCCGGAAGGCGCGGAGGAAGGCGGCCGGCTTCCCGGCGTACCTGATCTCGGCGAACTCCACATCGGTGAGGACGCCGGCCCGCCGCCAGAGCTTCGCGTAAAAAAAGACCGTGAGCATGCCGCTGAAGACCATGCTCCACCAGATCCAATTGCCGGCGATGCCGTTCTTGGCGACCAGGCCCGTGACCACCAGGGGCGTGTCCGCGGCGAAGGTGGTGGCCACCATGGAGGTGCCGGCGAGCCACCAGGAGACATTGCGGCCGGACACGAAGAAATCGTCAACGCTCTTCGTGGCGCGCTTCCGGAGCCAGAGGGCGATGGCGATGTTGAAGGCGAAATAAAGGCCGATGACCGCCCCGTCGATAATGGTCAGTTTCATTTTTTATCTCCCTGTCCGGTGAAGATGGCCCGGGCCCTATGAACAAGGATGCCCGTGACGATGCAAACGGCGCAGCCGATGAAGGTGTGCCAGGTGTAGTCTATAGTAGTAAAAAAAAGGACCGCCGCCATGACCGCCAGGGCCGCGATGAATCCCGCGAAGGCGTCGATGGCCCCGGTGGTTTTGGTCAGGAGGCCCAGGAAGAAGGTCCCCAGGAGGGCGCCGTAGGTAATGGACGCAATCTTCAGGCCCAGCTCCACCACCGGGTTCTTCGTGTCGGTGAAGAGCATGGCCCCGCCGATGAGGACGATCCCCCAGACCAGGGTGAAGAAGCGGGACCAGAAGATCCCCTTCTTTTCATCGATCTGTTTATCCTTCGCGGTAAGGGCGAAGAGGTCGAGGCAGGTGGACGACGCCAGGGAGCTGATCGACGACGACAGGGACCCCATGGCCGAGGCGAGGACCCCGGCTATGACGAAGCCGGAGACGCCCACCGGGAGCTCCTCCACTATGAACTTGGGAAAGACCTCGTCGGACGATGAAAGGCCAAGCTTCGCCAGGGACGCGCCGTCGTAAAAGGCGTAGAGGCCGATTCCCAGGACCAGGAAAAAGAGGAACTGCAACAGGATGAAGGACGCGTCCAGCATGAGGGCTCTCTGGCTGTCGGCCTTCGACCGGCACCCCAGGAGCCGCTGCACCAGCAGCTGGTCCGTGCCGTGGGAGGCCATGGTCAGGAAGGTGCCGCCCAGAACCCCTCCCACCAGGGTATAGGGCGACGACAGGAACCCGGCGATGCCGCCGCCGTTGCCCCAATTGACGACGTTGAACTTGTCGGCCCCGCCCGCCGCTGCCCGGGCGACCACGTCGCTCCAGCCGCCCGGCAGGTGTCCCAGGATGACATACAGGGAGAGGGCCGCGCCGCCGAGGTAGATGAAGAGCTGCACAACGTCCATGGCCACCACGGCCTTGAGGCCGCCGACGTAGGTGTAGGCCAGGGTGAAGGCCCCGATGAGGAGGATGCAGGCGGTGTAGCTCCAGCCGGTGATGATATGGAGGGGGATGGACGTGGCGAAGAGGCGCACCCCAGACGCCAGCACCCTGGTGATGATGAAGACCGACGACGAGAATTTCCTCAGGGAAAAGCCGAAGCGCTTTCCGATAAAATCGTAGGCTGTCTCAAGGTCGCCCCGGTAGTAGGCCGGGATGAAGACCAGGCTCACGATGATCCTTCCGATGAAATAGCCGAAGACGAGCTGGAGAAAGCGCATGTCCGTACTGTAGGCCAGGCCGGGGATGCTGATGAACGTGAGGGTGCTCGTCTCGCTGGCCACGATGGAAAATCCCACCGCCCACCAGGGAAGGCTCTTCCCGCCGAGGAAATAGTCCTTCACGGAGCGCTGCCTCCCGCCGGCGAGGATCCCGAAAACGGTCACGCCGACCAGGTACGCGGCGATTATGGCATAATCGATATATCGTTCCATCATGTATCCCGGGATCAGCCCCGCCCTACTCTTCGAACTCCGACGGTTTGAATGCCTCGCCGAAGCGGTACAGGGCCGAGATGGCGATATATCCCTCGTAGGCCGTCACCGATGCCTTGCCCCTGCCGACCTCGCGGGACTTGCCGTACAGGGACGTGGAAAGGTGAAGGCCCCATTCAAAGGACATCAGCACGTTCTGATGGACGTCGTAATTCAGGCCCATGGCCAGGCCGGTGCCGACGGGGAGCAGCCTGTAAGACCTTTTCTTGTAGTAAGGGATATTGGTGACAAGGTAATCGGTGTAGAGGAAGAGGCCCTTCTTCGTGTCATTACCCCAGATGTAGAACAGGTTCAGCTGGGGCCCGAACCAGAAGGAAAGCTTTTCGGTCCTGTAGGGAACATAGGCGAAGGTGTTCACGAAGGAAAAACGGGTCATGGAGAACCGGTCGGCGATGAGCGCCTCAAAACCGAGGCTTTGCCTGACCATGAACTCTCCGTCAAGGAATTCCCCGGCCCAGACCGCGCCGCCGCCGGTCAGCACCGGCGTGCTGGAGGAAGGCGGATTTTGCACGACATATACGTAATCGGACGACTTATTGAAGGTCCAGTTGTACCCGCCGAACTGGGTCGTCACATAGCCCCCCACGCTGTAGGTGTCCGCCATGGAGATGGGCGGGCGGGCCGTCATGATCGCCAGCGCGGCGAGAACCGCCAGGGAGATGCATGTGATGCGGCTTGAGAGAGAATTATGCATGGTTCGATTCCTGAGGAATTTTTTATTTTACCGGATTATTCGCCGTATAAGGCAAGGCATATATAGTGCTCACAGGGTATCCTTAAAATTAGCAAGCATTAATTGAGTGTCAGCTTAATGTTTTTGGTTACGCCCCATGTAATGCGAAGGCGAGGATGCGTTTACTCGCCTTCGCGGTTTTGCCCTCCACCCTTACAAATATTCAGGATTAGTTTCCTTTTTTTATTCTTGAAAATCCCTCCCCCTTCCGGTTCAATAATCATGAACAGGAGTGAACACCATGAAGCCCGGAATAGTATTTCTTGACGCCTCCACCATAGACTACGGCGATATCGATTTTTCGCCTTTCCGGGAGATCGGCGACCTCCAGTGCCATGGATTCACATCCCCGGACCAGGTGGCTGACCGGTGCGCCGGCGCGGCCGTGGCCATCACCAACAAGGTGGTGTTCAACGCCGACAACCTGTCCCGCTGCCCCGATCTGAAGATGATAGCGGAAGCGGCCACGGGCTACAACAATATCGACATCGCCGAGGCCCGCAGGCGCGGTATCACCGTGGCCAATGTCCCCGGATATTCCACCGCCTCCGTGGCGCAGCTCACCATGACCTTTATCCTGGCCCTTTCCACGAACCTCCTGAAATACGACAGAGCCGCCCATGACGGCGCCTGGTCCCGGTCGAATATATACACCCTGGGAACATGGCCCTTCTCGGACCTCGAGGGAAAGACCGTGGGCATCATGGGTCTCGGCGCCATTGGAACAAAGGTCGCGAAGGTCTGCGAGGCCCTCGATATGAAGGTCATCGCCCTCAGGCGCGGGGAGACGTCATCGGCGTCCCCCTATCGGCGGGCCGGGCTGACGGAACTGGCGGAACAGTCGGATTTCATCACCATCCATATGCCCCTGAGCGACTATTCCAATGGCCTTGTAAACCGAGAGTTCATTTCACGCATGAAAAAGAGGGCCTTTCTCATCAACATGGCCAGGGGACCCATCGTGGATCCCGCCGCCCTGCGCGAGGCCCTTGAAACCGGCGCCATAGCGGGCGCGGCCCTGGACGTGATGGAGACGGAACCTCCCCGGGCGGACGATCCGCTCCTCAAAGCGCCCAATCTTATCCTTACCCCCCACATCGCCTGGGCCAGCATCGAGTCGCGGCGCAGGCTCCTCGGCGAGATCGCGGAGAATATCAGGAGCTTCCTGGGCGGCATCAAGAGAAACGTGGTCAATGGATAATTGTTATTGCCCTTTCCAGGGCCGGGATCTTGCCGGGAGTCTGATCCATCGACAGGCCGGGCATTCAACTTACTCCCGCGCCTTCAATTTGTTAGAACAATAAAAGAAGGTCCCCATGTGCCACGCGATAAGGAGAATGAGCACGACCTGCTTCGACAGGCTATAGGCCTCGGTAGATGCGATCACATATTCAGGCTCTTCCCCGCCCTTCTTTAGTTCCCACAGGTTGAAGGACAGTCCCAGGGACAGGGAGTGCCGCTTCCCATCGATCGCCTTTTCGGGCGGAATCCTTGAAACGGATACGTTCAATGTCGTAAAAAACAGCAGGAACACGAGGAGGGCCAGGGTGGAAAAAAACGAGAATCTGCTTGCCCTGCCTATGATGTGGCTTTCGCGCTCGTCCCTGTCCCTGATCCGCGCCAGTTTCGCGAACACGGCGTCGCGGAAATTCGGCGACAGTAGAAGCGCGACAAGGGTGCCTATAAGTATGACGAACCACGCCATAAGGTGCCATGACAGGACCTCCCTTATGATGTAGATAACCGGGTTATTCATATTCGAAACATCCAGCTGGTCCTGGATGAAGCCCCATAGCAGCAGGATTATGACCGCGGGGAATGAAAGCACCAAATATTTGAGTATGAAAGAATGTATCTTATTCATCGGTTGACTCCTCTATCCTGAATATTGAATTGATGTCTGCATCGAAATATCTCGATATGCGGAACGCCAGTTCCAGCGAAGGATTGTAATTCCCTTTTTCTATCGCCACGATGGTTCCCCTCGTGACGCCGATCGCGTCAGCCAGCTGCTGCTGGGTTATCCTTTTTTCCGCGCGATATACATGGATCTTATTAACAATTTTTAAATTTTGTATTGAATGAGGCACAAAGTCACCCCCTAGATGTATATTATATAATACATAATGTATAGTTTTTTATACTTTTTGTCAATTATATTTTACATTATTTTACAATTTATGATGTTCTTTCCCCGAATCAGGGCCAGGATCGATAAAAGCGAAGGCGGAGATGATCATCCCCGCCTTCGCTTTTTTTTTGATTAATAGATGGGGTTACAATGCTATCTGATATTTTTCGACATAACCAGCAGGTCGTCCCTCAATGCATGTTCCATCCTAGACGTTCACCTCGAAATACTTGAGGATATCCCCGAAGCTATCATAGGTGTCGAGGACGCAGTTTCCGCGCTGCCTGGCGATCCAGGACTTCATGACCGTCATGAGATGGCGGCAATACCCATGGCCGAAAATCGCGGAGGGGTCCTTCCCCATCTTTTCCAGCTCGGCGAACCTCCTCTCGACATCGACCAGAAGCGCCAGCACCCTGCCCATGTTGCACCTGAATAACTCCCCGGCCTCCCCGGCCGGTAACCCCGGATCCCTGGCGACAAGGGCGTTGTAAAGACTCAGGTCAAAGACAGATTTTCCCGAAGGGCGGACGGCGATGGCCCCGCCCAGTATTGCCTCGCACAGCTCGATGCTTTTCTGAATTTCGGCTTCAATGGCGAAAGATTTTTTGTCCCTGATCCGCCTGAGGTATGACAGGGCCAGCATGCAACATGGGAATGCGCAGAGCCAGATCCCGGCGACACCGGCGAAAAAAAGAGCCGCCAGCCACCATGGGACTTTTCCATCGGACAAGATATTCAAGTCATGGGTACAGAGGAACAGGGCTGAGCCGGCGCCGATGATGATTAATGGCGCCACAACACAACATACTTTTATAACCGTCGTTGACAGCAGATCACACTTTTTAATCATTCAAGCAGACTCCCGGGAGAATTGTAATGCCGGCGCAAGGCCCGGCGAAGCCTTACAGCAGGTATCCCCCTTCAAGGGCCCGGACCAGCTCGTTGATCACCCTTACGGCAGGGGATCCGTCAATCACATCATGATCGATCAGGACGGTGATGGGCAGGTACTCCCTGACGCATATCTCTCCATTGACGACACCGGGTCTGGGGTTGATGGAGCCTATGGCAAAGCAGAGGGGGTGAATGCTCCGGGGAATAATCCATCCCCTGACATTGGCGACCATGCCCACGGACGTGACGATGACCGAGCCCATGAGATTCTTCACCAGCTTCGGATTGGACAGAATGATCTTCCACGAGAGCCGCCTCATAAACCCCGGGAGCAGGTAATAGAGATACATCAGGAGCCTGCCCCGGCTTTCACCCAGAACATAATCGCCTTCATCTTCTATACGCTGGTCCCTGGCGGCCCTGATCTCTTTATAGATATCCGCAATCGACTTGCCATTCGCTTCGCGCACAATATAGGGAATGGGCACCGGAACGGAACCGACCATTTTTTCAATCATTATGGAGATGTCGACACTATTAAAGGCGATGATCTTTCTCTTCCCCTTTTTCACGCCATGAATGACCGGGTGCTTATTCACGACATCGCCGATGCATTTGAGGAGCCAGGATGTAAAAGAGACAGGGCGGCCGCCTTTCTTTAATTTCGCGATCTTTTTTCGGGCGTCCGTGACGTCGACTTCCATGATGCCGAAAACATGGTGCCTCATTGAGCTCATGGCGCCCACGTCAAAAGTGCCGATCCTGCTCTTCGGATAATTATGGATTGTGTATTCTTCTTTCATTTGAATTGCTGCCCTGCTCATGGCCGGCTATTCCTCGATGAATAATTCACATATCCTTGCAAAGTCGCTGTCCGAGAGAACGGCCTCGAATTCAAAGCCGTATTTTTTCATGCCCACGACCTTGCTGATAATGTTCCTCCACCTGACGGCGCCGCTTCTTTTGAGGTTGAAGCCGTTATAATTGAATTCTATCGAGCAGGCGTCCCCCACCTCGAATATTTGGGAGTTCACAAAGCTTATGCCGCCGAGGGAAACATCGTAGGCGATGGCATCGATCTTTTTATGATTACGGGTAACCGCGATAAATGCGAATATGTTCACCCTTAAATGTTTGCGTTTATCTTCCATATAATATCATATTCCGCCATAACCGGCAAAACCGGGAAAGCGGCTCCCCCGTACATCATGGATTCAACACTACCGGATAATAATGGATTGGCAACCAACTTTTTTAATTAACAGGGGCTGCCGGGATATGAAGCGGGCGGATAGAAATATTCATTTTTTTCCGGCCTTGCCCGGGGTTTTACTGGTTGATTTATATATTATTTCAAGCTCGTTTTCCAGGAGAATGGCGTCGAATTGAAGTCCATACTTCTGCATGCCGTCGACGGAGCTGACAATTCCTCTCCATTTAATGACACCGCTTTTCGTTATGGCGATATCTCCGCAATTGATAACGATCGTGCAGGGATCGCCCACTTCATATACCTGGGGATTGACAAAGCATATGCCGCCCTGGGAAATATCATAGGCAACGGCATCCACCGTGCCGCGCTTATGCTTCACCGTCGCGGACGCCAAAATTTTATATCGTTTGAATTCGCGCTTTTCTTCCATGACTTCACGTGTTCCTGGCGGAAACTCACAGCCTATAAAGAATATAGCATATCACCGGATTTATTGCAACAATAAAAAACCCCGCGGCAGGTCTCCGGGGTTTACTCGCGCTGCGATCAAAACAGATCGGCGGGCTTCAGAAAGGACAGCCGCTTCAGGATGCGCGCGGTCCGCCGGCCCCTCAGGGCCTTTTTCCTGAAATCGGGGGAGAGGCCCCCCGTCCATGCCGGGGGATCCGCGTCACTGACCGGGATGAAATCCTTGGATAACCGCGCCACTGCCCCGGGAATCTTCTCGATGCGGTCCACGGGGGCCCAGAGGGCAGACACGCCCAGCACCATCGGATCGGGGACACCCTGGAAGGGCGCCCGCGTATCGTCGCAGTAAAGCACCACCGGCTTGCCCGCCGCGAAGGCCATGCCTGTCTCGGCGACGCCCCCCTCGTCGGGGACGCGGCCGTTCATGTTCATGACCATGCAGTCGCATTTCAGGATATAGTACAGGTCCACGCAGAAGGCCAGGTGGTGCATGAGCCTCACCAGGGGCGTACAGAGGTTTGACAGGTAATCGTCGGTTTTGCCGGTCACGAAGGCCTCCAGACCGTCGCGGTGGGGAAGAAAGGTCTCGTACCCCGCGTCCTCCAGGACACGGGCGATCCCCGCCATGGCGTCTATCTCCCCGCGGCAGAAGAGCGGCCCGGAGCAGTAAATCAGGGGACGGTCATTCATTACGCACCTCCCCCGAAGGATCTGCGTCTCTGCATGCGAAGCCCCTCATATCAGTATCACCCCTGCAGCGTATTCCGAGGAGTCGTACCTGGAAAGGACCCCTTCGACGGTCCCCTTGGGGGCCTCGCCGCCGCCGTGATATCCCTGCTCATCGAGAAAACGCCGGAGGGACTCGCCGAGCCGCACCGCGCGCTCCAGGTCCGCCGGCAGGGTGCCCCGGCCGTGGATATAGGCCGGCCCCGACAGGCGCCTCTCCAGCAGATCGATGACGTCATTGGTCTTTCTTGCCTTCTTTGTCAAATCGCTCAGGCCCGTGATCATGGAGTTGTCGTTGCCGTGAAAGACGCTCCGGTGGTCCTCCTTCAGGAGGATCACGGGGATGCCGACCATGGCGGCAATGGCTGAAGTGACCGTTCCCCCCTCATCGGGGACGCGGCCGTTCATGATAAAGATGACGCAGCGGCTCCTGGCTACCAGGTGGAAGGCATTCAGGGCAAAGGCCGACCGCGCCAGCTTCATCCTGTCGCCGCGGTCCCTTCCGGCGCAGCTGATGATCAGATTATCAATACCGTCCCGTGACGGAACGTAAGCGGCGAAACCATGGCCGGTAAGGATTGAATCCAATGATGCGAGGTGCCAGCGGTCTTCCGGAGAGAAGGATGGAGCGGTACAGTAAATGTTATCCTTGCTGTTCATTTTTTAGATTTGTAAAAAATGAACAATACAGTGTCAATAAATATTAGCAATTTGCTGAAAAACAGCAATCTGCCAAGCGATACTGCTTGCCGGGCAGAACGGCGCATCCTTGCCGGCGCCAGGCCCGATGTCCAGCCCGGGCCGAAGGCGGCACGGCGTTTTTTTGATGTTATTTCTTCCGATAGATCGCCAGGTACTGATCCTGGATGATATCGTCATGATAACCCGCCAGCTGCATCCCCGCTTTTTCCATCCATGCCGTAAGATCCTTATCGGTGAACTTGTTGGACATTGGAGGCCAGGTTCTAATAAAACTTACTATCGCTATCCTGCCGTTTTTATCCAGATAATCAACCAACTTTCCAATGTATCGTTCCTGGTTGTCCATGTAGTGAAAGGTATCGCAGATAAAGACCAGGTCCACGGGCCCGGGGATGCCAGGATCGTCTTCACCGGCCAATACTGTCTGTATATTCTTTATGTTTTCTTTTTCATTGACCTCATCGATATGCATAAGAAGCTCTTTATTTATGTCAACGGAATACACTTTCCCCCCGGAAGAAACCAGCGAAGATAATTTCCTCGAAAACAGGCCTGACCCTGCGCCGATATCGGCGACACGATCGCCCCTCCTGATATTTAACCGGTCCATTATCCGATCAATATTCATCTGCCTTATTCGATTGTCGCTCTCCATGTGACCTATATAAAACGCAGACTTGATCTTCTCCTTAAAAACTGTCAATGAGAGGATTACGGCAGCGGCAATGACCGATGCCGAGATAATGGCAATGATGCGTCCCATGGCGGACCTCCATTTTTGATATGAATTATTGAATGGGGAATTTCACACAGCCCCGTGTTGAGCTATTTCAATATAGCATGCCAATGTATCTGTTTCATTTCAGGAATGTAACCGAATGTTACACATTGTCCCGGGGGATTCCGGTGGAAGGAATGAGAATGACCATGATTAAGACATGCCCTCTCCCGATTTGCCGGAACAGGGCATGGCGTCCCCTTCTATTCCAATCCAAGGACATCGGACAGGGTGGTCAACTTGAGGATATTCTGTATATCGGGGCTTGCGTTCCTGATGGTCAGCTTCCTGCCCTTCTTGCTCTGGAGCTTGTACAGGCTTATCAGGGCGCCGATCCCGGAAGAATCGATAAAATTAACCTTTGAGACGTCAATAACAATGTTTTTATCGGATGAATGGCCGACGCTGATCAATACTTTCTTAAACTCATCCAGCGTATAAATTTCAATATCTCCTTGCACCGTGATGGTAACGACATCGTCATCTTCCTTTACTTGTATGGACATACCGCAGCGCTCCCAGGGATTTCTTTTTAATATGCAAAAATACGTGATTCAAGTCAAACGGATTTTTTTATTATTTGCCCCGGGGCCGGGGCGGGCAATTGACCGTGAGTCGGTCTGCTTTTTTGCGAGGGGACCATAGCCCCGGGTTTAAACCCGGGGCTATGGTCCCCTCGCGATGCCGGCCCTCCTGGCCGGCAAAGCACATGTAACCTTCAACAACATCACAGCATTTAAATATTCATTTTACTTGACACAGGCGGTTTTTTAAGGTTATAAAATCAACCACCTGGAGGGAATTAGGATGGAATTTGAAATCAACGAAGATGATGACGTCATTTATATCACCCTTATCGGTGAAATAAATCTTTACACGAGCAAGGACTTCAAGAATACATTATTTGAAATCAGCCAAACCAAAGACAAGATTATGGATCTTGATTTCTCAAACGTAGATTATATGGATTCCGCGGGGATTGGAGTCCTGATTAGCCTTTATAAAATTCAGAGCAAAAGGGGTAAAAAGCTGATCATCAGAAAAGCCAATGATGACATCATCAATTTTATCAGATTATCCAATCTATCAGAACTCCTCGAGGAGTAATGTTTATATGAAATGGCTCCTTTTATCAATCGCCATAGTCGCTGAAGTTACCGCCACATCGGCGTTAAAGGCATCGGAAGGTTTCACAAAACTGGCGCCGTCGATCGTCGTGATCATCGGCTATGGGATCGCTTTCTTTTTCTTATCGCTGACGCTGAAAGATGTTCCCATAGGGATAGCCTATGCCATATGGTCCGGCGCGGGGATCACCTTGATATCGATCATCGGGTATTTTTATTACAGGCAGGGCCTTGACATTCCGGCTATTGCCGGGATCATCTTAATTATAACCGGAATAATAGTGATCAATTTATTCTCAAAAAGCGTTTCGCACTGACGCGGGCATCCTCGCAAGTTTACCCTGCCTGTGCTGAGCCTGTCGAAGCAAGCCCTTCGACGTCGCTCAGGATAAACCTGTCGCAGGGCCGGCCCTCATGGCCGGCGACTATAGTTGAGGCTCCCGCGCCTTCCCTGACGGGGACCAGGTTAACACCGAAGACGTCAGAGGGTTTGGGCCACAACAGCTATCTCCAATGATTCCGGTCCATACTCCGATCCCGATACATCAGAAAATAGTTCCGTAATTATCAGCCCATTTTCCTCGAATTCTTCCTTCAAGGAATCCACGCTGTAATAGTGCAGCCAGTTGTATACGACGCGCTTCCTTGATTTTTCGATGATCGTATATTTATCAAGGATCACTTTTACATCATCATATTTAAATGTATTCTGAAAAGAATAGTAATCATCGGCCGACCAGAAATGCGACAGCTGGTTATACTCGTACATGGAGCATTCTTCCCTCGCATTATACGAATTCATGGAATAGACATCAAGCAGAATGGAGCCGCGCGGCTTCAGAATGCTTTTGAACGTGCCGAGCATGAGCATTCTCTGATCCGGGCTCAGGGCGCAGAAATCGCACATGATCATGGTTATCAGATCAAAGGTGCGCGATATTTCAAAATCAAGGTAATTGCTGCAAATATAGTTGATATCCAGTTTTTCATCCAGAGCCGCCCGCCTTGCGTATTCAATCGATCTCTTAGAAAAATCAATTCCGGTCACACCGATGCCTTTCCTGGCAAAACGAGTCGTGTACAGTCCAGGACCGCACCCGAAATCGATTATCTCGGAATCGGCATTAAGACCGAAATGGCTTATTATCCATTGAGCCGACCTATCGATGAAATTGATGTTTCGCGAGGAGACGTCGATCGATCCGTTCAAATGATACTCCAGCATCCTATGCGACGTATGATCGTCCGTCCATAATTCAGGGGCGGTGTAATATTCAAAAGGCCTTGGCCGCGCGTTGATTTTATTCAATTGGTCAAACATGGGAGGAATTCCTGTTAATAGATATTTATCCTAGCCGGGAAAGCCCATCCTGGGCCATCCTCGCAAGTTAATCCTGAGCCTGTCGAAGGGCCGGCCCTCCTGGCCGGTGACTCTTTGTGAAAAACCGCGCCGCAGCTGGCGGGATAACGCCCCCTGCTTCGAGTCGTCAGGTCTTAAGAAGATAAATGGATTGAATGCTTTTTCTTCGAATTGCCATCGGCGCTCCAGAATTTTTCATGCATCCGCAGCATTTCTTCATTCATAATCGGACCATTGATACATATGCCCGAGTCATCCGCCGAGGCTATGGTCTTTGCCGGGATAAACCTACCCCATCCCCTGATCCTGGCGACATCCTCCTGCGCGAGAAAGTAAGTAACATTGGGAATACCGGACCAGATGCACGCTCCAACGCACATTGGACAGGGCTCATTGGTCGAATAGAGATGCGATTTCAGAAGGACTGCGGGGCCATGCTTTTCAATTACGCACTCAATCGCCAGCATTTCCGCATGACGCAAGGGATTTCCGGTTGTACGCGAGTCATTTGCCGCAGACGCAAGGATCTCATCCTCACACTCGATAACCGCGGCAAAGGGCGGATTGCCACAGTCGAGGGCGTGCTGCTGCTTTTGTATTAATTCTTCGATAATTCTCTGCATATCCATATGTATCTTCTCTCGTTTTCCAAACATATCTGAACCCGTGAAGCGGGTTGCCGCAGCGCGCCGCAGTGTAGGCGCGCCCTCACCTCCACCGAACCGCGCCGCAGACGTCGGGATAAGCGCGATGCCGGGGAGCGGAGCGGCTATGGCCTGACAGCCGGCGTCGAACCGCATCAGTTAAGATATTGATACCCCCGAGCACTTCATCAACAACTATTTGATTATTCCCAGTTCTTTAAAAGCCGTGTATATTATTTCCTTACGATATTTCAATTGTTCGTTATCAGCGATATCAATATTGCATGAAAAAAAATAAACATCATCCCCGGTTTCCAGATAACCCACATACCATCCGACATTTGAAGCAGCACCCGTTTTGGCCCGCACAATATAATCATCAGTTTTATCAACAATCATTATTGATTTAAGAATTTCATAGGCACTGCCATCAAAGGGGCCGTTTTTCGCATAAATGTCTTTAAGAACGCTGATTTGCCCAACGGCGGATATTCGCAGATCACCATTGAGCCAGAATGAATCAACTCCACTTCCGGTTTTCATATTTCCATATCTGATTTTCCTTAAATATATCAGGTACCTGTCATTTCCAATTCTCTTTGCCAATTCCTGGTAAAACCATACGCAACTCACGGCAAAGGCGCTTTTCAAATTCTGGTCCTTATTCCATTCCACGCGCCCCTTGTCCTTGCCATCCCATTTTATTATTTCAGTTTCATCATGTATAACCTTTTCCCACAGGGCAATCAGCGTATTGACTATTTTAAACGTCGATGCGGGCAAAAAATATTCTTTTGATCGTTTTTCATTATATACATGTCTTTCTTTTGTTTTTAATGATTCAATTACGACCGTGCCATTAAGATGATTTCCTTCCATGTAGTTTTTTAAAAATAGATCATT
Source organism: Spirochaetota bacterium (assembly GCA_017999915.1). Classification (NCBI taxonomy): domain Bacteria; kingdom Pseudomonadati; phylum Spirochaetota; species Spirochaetota bacterium. The sequence goes on along the minus strand of JAGNKX010000012.1, from coordinate 40,996 downwards.
TCTATTTTTTCCCCAGAGGAATGGTGTGGATAGAATACATACGATACATATTATTTTAGTCTTCACAATATTTCTCCGGTACTTTTAAAAAATATTATTTATCACAATAAAATAAAGGCGCTTTTTAATTTTGCCCCTGTCCAGGGCAGGGCTTGACCGTGAGACGGTCGGCTTTTTTGCGAGGGGCTCACTTTTGATATCGTTTATAAATTCAGGTTTATCTGTCACTGAAAATCTGTGCTAATTTGTCGCATTATGGCGATGGCCATAAGAGCATTTCGCCTTTCGCTCCGGAAGCCCCATCCTGGGGCATCCTCGCGACGCCGAACTTCCTATTCGGCGATTACAGTTGATACTCCCTTTTCAGATGATGTTCCGCATGTTTCTATGATTCTTCTTACTTATTTCTGCCACTTTATTCATTTTCTCAAACACAATAACCATCTCATCCGAATCATAATCCGAGATATCGATACAATAATATAGATAATCCCCTGACTTTCCCGGATTCCGGACATACACCTTATATGTATTCCTCAGTGTGTTAAACCATTCGATTATTTCCGAGTAATCCGATTCCCAAGCCTTTCTCGTATGAATGACAATACTATTCTTTCTGTATTCATCCGATGTATTTTTCTGTTTTTTATTTTTAATATATAAATAGGCCCAAATACTCTGGTCGGTCTTCCATTCAAACGTAATATATTCCGGTGTTGAAACAGTGCGTGGGTTAACCTCCCAGCCCCACTCGAACCACCGGTCTATTTGGCGCGTGATTTCACTTTTTATTCTCTGGTCTTCGATAAGATCGAGCTTCTGATATAGATCGAATTTCTCCTTCCGCGTCGACGAGGCTATACTTTGCTTATTGTAATTTCTGATGAAGCAAAACATTTCCTCGCCGATCCTGACCCTTTTCAGCTCTATAATGGCAATCTTGCGGAACTGGCTGCCGTATGAGAGGTAATAGCTCGACGCAAGCACCTCATCGGTAGCCTCCTCGGTTATGAGAAATAGGTTCATCAGGCCCTCATTGATGTTGTTGATTATCTTGCTGATAAGCCCGGAGGGCATCTCCCTGTTTTTGAGGCCGGGATCGTTCACCAGGGAATTGAAAAGTTCCTCGTCCTTCAGGATGTCCTTTATGGATATGGAATCCATGGCGTATTTGCCAATCTGGGAAATGACCTCCTGCCTGTTTCTTGAATCTCCGGCGCGTTTGATCTCGATTACGAACACCGCCCCATCGTCATTAAATCCGATCAAATCAACGGAGCTCTCGGCGCTCAAACTCGCTTCATGGAGCAGGTAAAGATAGTGGCCAAATATTTTCTCCCGGTTGTTGATGATATAATCGTGCATGTTCAAATCAGAGCTGCTCGTTGCAACTTCATGTTTGAAGTATTCGACCTGGAATGGAATATCGGTCATTGTATAATCGTTATTTTCACCGTATATTCTCATATGCGCCTCATTAGTATGTTAATCCAAAATTCATGGCAAGGAATAAACCGGCATAAAAGGCCCGATCTTATACTGAACATGTTATGGCGACCCCTCGTCTAGACTCAGGGCGCGTCCCTGATAAATTGTTATTTTCTTACACATCCCCCCGGATGGAAATCCTTCTATAAAACACCCCACCCCCCTTAGCCCCTACCGTCAAGCCATTTACGCATAACAGGACGCTTAATTTATTGAATAGCACCCCATGTCTGCGCGGGATATAATATAGAATTTTTATATACACAAATAAGAAATTACACATTCTCCCGCGCCGGACAGGAAGTCCGGCGTCGCGAGGATGGCCCAGGATGTTCCCGACACGGATGTCGCAATGCCGGCTTCGCCACGGATGGCGAAAAGAAGCCGGCGCGCTTCCGGAGCGAAAGGCGAAAAAGCTTTTATTGCCATCGTCTTCACAATGACAATGTCATATACAGACAAATACCCACAAACAACTAACCTCCCGCCAACCAGGCATCAAAACGTCCGCCCGCAGGGCGGACACACCAATAGGGGGTGGATGCCCGAGTCGATTTCGGCGAAGCCGAATCGACGAGTTCACCCCCTAGCCCGTCGCGGCGCCTGAGCGACCGGGGAGAGAGGGAGCGCGAGGGTGAGAGGGCGCGCAGCCCTCTTGCCCTCGCACAATTGCACGCCCCTCTCAGGGGCGAATCCCCCCGCCCCGGGTCGGGGCGCCATCCTGCGCCTCGCAAGATAGCCGACCGGCTCCCGGTCACCACCCCGCCCCGGATCGGGGCATCAAAGTAAATAAACTTGACAGGGAAATGTCGAAAAAATACAGGAATAAACTTATGGCTACTATCCTGAATTTGCTTCTATTTGGAAGCAGCTTTACGGTCATTATAATCGCCCTGGGGTTTTTCACCGAAAAAAAAGACCGGAGCGAAACCATTGTCGTGTTCGCGGTCTGTGTTTTGTGGGCGGTTAACGCCCTTTTCTGGATGTCGGAGGAATACTCCTACTATGCATTCTATCCGGACCTCCTGTATATCAACCAGCCCTTCGAGTTTTTCCTGGGCCCCCTGCTCTATTTGCGCCTCCAGGTGCTGCTGGAAGGCAAAATAAAATTCGACCGCCTTACCGCGCTCTTGTTCACCCCCGGGGTCCTGGCTGTCCTGTATTTCATCCCCTTTTTTTTGCAAAGCCCGGAGGCGAAGCTCGCGTCCGTGGGGTTCGCCAATGTCCACAATGAATTTTTTCGGGCCATCTATCTCGTGATATTATACGGGGCGGCACCGTGGGCAGTGTTCTGCGTTTTTCTTTCCATTGTGCAGGGGCGCAGGTTATTGTCCCGGAAAGGCATCGGCCTGATCATGCAGAGAAAGGCTTTCGTCGCCTGCAACCTCATATTCATAGGGGCGATCATAGCGCTCTATGCCGCGAATGTCATGAAGCAGAAGGAGCTGCTCGTGGGAGCGCTGTTCCTCATCAACTGCCTCATCATCATTCTCTACTACTTTATAAAGCTCTATCCTGATTTTTTCATGGCCATATTGAAGGATACCAGCGAGATGAAATACAAGCGGTCCATGGTGCTGGGCATGGACACGGAAGCGGTGGTGGAGCGCATCCAGGATCTCATGGAGCGTGAGCGCCTGTACCTGGACGATACCCTGTCCCTGCGGTCCCTGAGCGAAGCCCTCTCCATCACTCCCCATCAGCTCTCCGAGATTTTAAACACCCGCCTCAACACCGGTTTCCGCTCCCTGGTCAACGCCTACAGGATAAACGCCGCGAAACGGATGATGCTGGAAGATGACGCCATCCGGATATTGCGGGTGGCCTATCAGTGCGGGTTCAATTCCAAAAACGCCTTTAACAACGCCTTCCTGAAACAGGAGGGAATGACCCCGACCGAATTCAAGGAGCGACATAAAAAAAACGGTCACGGTTTATAAACATGGGCGACAGAATGAAACGACCATGTTATCTTTTTCATTGTACACAAGGCCCCTGCGAAGGGGCTTTGTTGTGAGGAAAGGGGATCGGAATTCCCTCCTCACCTGGGTAAAGCGCGCCCGGGTATTTTCGAATATCAGATTCCCCGCGAATTGTAGAATCCGGATTATCAGGGGCGCCTTTAACAATGGAAAAAACAGGAGGCTTCATAGAATGAAGATGAAGAAGATGATAATAATGCCCGTGATAATCGCACTGGCCGCGCTCATGGCGTGCTCTGACAAGGGCGGATCCGATGGAAGCGCCGGGCTTTTTGCCCTGCTGGGCCTGTCGGGGGGCGCGCCGGGGGCTCCGGCAGCTCCCACGGTGGCGGCCGCGGCCGGGCAATTGACGGTAACATGGTCCGCCGTATCGGGCGCGGAGAGCTACCAGGTATGGTACGGCACAACGAATGATTCAGCCGCGGCGACCAGGTTCGGTGGCGATTTTACTTCCACCGCCTGCCTCATCACCGGCCTTACGAACGGCACCCCCTATTACGTTTGGATAAAGTCCATAAGCGGCGGCGTTGAAAACGGATTCAGTCCCTCCGGCGGCGGAACTCCGGCCTCGACCGCCCTTTCTAAAAGCGATGTCGTGTTTGCCTACGGCAGTTCCAGTACCGATACGGCCATCCTGAGAATGAACGACACGACGCCCATCACCACCTTGGAAATCGTCCCCGCCGATACCAGCGCCGCCACGGTATTACTGGCGCAGCCGTCCCCATCCCTGGACCGCTCAATGCTGGCGTATCTTCACTCCATCACCGGCGATACATATATAAAATTCAAGAACTCAGGGGGCACCATCGATATTACTCCTTCCAATTTCGACTTTTCCGGCGATTACGCAATGGCCCTTTCCCCCGACGGCTCGAAGCTGGCCTATGTGGATGAGGATAATCATATCAGCGTCATTACCGCCACCGCCTCCCCCACCCCTCTTACGCTTACCAATTGCGCCAGCGGCATGGATAAGTATCCCACCTGGTCGCCGGACGGCGCGCAAATCGCCTTTGTTCACTTCGATACGGATTCCAATTCAAAGATATACAAGGTCAGGGCGGACGGCAGCAGCGCCAGCCCCTATGGCGAGGAATTGTTCAGCTGGAACACAACAACCGCCGGCAACGAGTCGCTGATTTCCCTGCGGTGGTCCCCGACCAATCCCTATCAGATGGTCTGCAGCTCACGGTATAGCAGCGCCAATGTGTATTTTTTCGTTTACACCCTGAACCTCACCACAAAGGAAAGGACCAAACTGACCGGCAACACCACGCAGCACGAGCATTACCCCCAGTGGTCAAAGGACGGGAATTATATTTTTTATGAGATCAACAATAATATATATTATAAATCCATCGATAATGCCGGCGCTTCGGGCACGCAAATGACCACTGACGGCAAGTCATCCTTTAAAGGGTGGGAACCCTCATAGGAGGGATTGAGGGAACAGGGCATTGGTGATAAAATACCACGCAGCAAGCTACGGGGTATTTTGTCGCATAATGTTTTGCGCGCAAATAATTCAACGAATACTATTTTAGAACAGCGGGCGGCAGAGGCGGATTCCACCTTGCCCCGCCGGAAAACCGTGGCCGTGCCGCCCTTTCAATAAGCCTGTTATTTCATCTGTGGTATCAGGTGCCTATTTTGTATTTTTCAATTCCTTGTTGTAAATAACCGGGGTTTTGAATTTCCATTTTTCCCATAGCTCCACATCACCGAGCAGACGCGCCATAAAATCCGCCACATTGATCCTGCTCGTTTTCCCCGGATCGAACATTGGACTTCTAATAGTCGATGGATGAACCGTATATTCGGAAACTTCGGATTCATTGATGAGGGAATCGGGTCTCACCGCGATCCATTCAATACGCTCATTATGGGCGCCCACTGTGTCGATCAAATAGGCAAGCGCATATTCATTGTCGCGGTGCGGCGGCAACAATAGTCTTATGATCCCCATCACGGCATTCTCTTTGATGCTCAACTTTTCATTCTGTATTGTATTCAGGCACGCCGTGGTATTCATCAGGATTATTTTCATGGTTTTGCTTTTATCGAGGGCGCCGATCGCTCCAACGATCCTCTTCAGCGCATCAGTCACGAGCCTACGGGGTTTCCCGTATATTCCCTTTAACGTTATATTATGGCCCAGGCAGGAAATAACCGCATCGGTATCAGCCACATGGCGCTTCAACAGCTGATCGTCCATTTCCAATATGGCAGCCTGAATCACCTCAAGGGGAGCGCCGCTTTTTATGGAATCAAATACATCGACATTTCGCGCCACCGCTTTAACGCTGAATCCCTGTTTTAACAATTGGAGGACAACATTAAAACCCGTGGCTCCATTGGCGCCCAGCACCATCACTTTCATACAACACCTGTCCTTTTCATGTTATTTTTCACAGCGATATACTGCGCCGTGTTCATGGCGGCACGGCGCCTCCGGCGCATTCAACGCTTTGCCGCGTAAAGCGCGGGAAAAGCTGAGTCATTGATTGAAAACTTCCATTTTCACATATAAAGTGACTCCAGCAACCGCCCCCCGTCAAGCCCTTTAATAAAACGGCACATCCTCGCCTTCGCTGGTAAAAATGCTCACCCCACCCCGGGGCAAAATAAATTTAATATTGCAAAAAATATCCTCCGGCGCTACATTATCATCAAGAATATATCCGGCGGAACCGGCCGCCGGGCGGCACGTCCGCATGACCTGAAGGAGCGCATCGAATCACTCAAGGTCCTGCGCCAGCTGTCGTACATAAAAGAGATGAAGATGGGCAGCGATCAATATGAGCTGATCATGGTCTGAGACACGAGGTGTTTATGAAAAAGATACTGACAGTGTATTTTTCCTACAGCGGCAACACCCGCATCATCGCCGAGCAGATCCATGAGATCGCCGGCGGCGATATTATGGAAATACAGGCGGCCGAGCCCTATCCGGAGGAGTACAACGACGTGGTGGACCAGGCGCGCCGGGAGCTTAAATCCGGGCGCAAACCGCGGCTGAAATCGAAAAGCGCCGATATCGCTTCTTACGACCTGATCATCCTGGGCTTCCCCAACTGGTGCGGCACCTTTCCGGCGCCGATAACGACCTTTTTATCGGAAAACGATCTCTCCGGAAAGACCATCGCGCCCTTCTGCACCCACGAGGGGGGCGGATCGGGACGCAGCGCCGGGGACCTGTCAACATGGTGTCCCCGGTCCACCCTGCTGGAGGGCATCGCCATCCGCGGCAGGGACGTGAAAGGCGCACGGTCCGAAGTGACGGAGTGGCTGCGGAAGAATAAGATCTCTGATTAACGGATAAGCGTCATCACAGGCGATATGGATCGGCAAAGGCGATACCTGTGAACTGAAGAGATTGATGACGAATTTCTACTGGTTGGGAAAACCCCTGCCAGGTTGCATCGTTATTTATCATTCTGATAATGAGAGGTGTATTTATCAAGAATGGTTTTTATCATCGTCTGATAGGGAACGCCTATTTTTTTAGCCTTTGCCTTAAAAAAATCGACGCTATTCTTGCTTAAGTGAATGGTGACTTTTACATTCTCTTCTTTTTTTATTAGCTGTTCAGGGGCCGGTATAAAATCATCTATCACTCTGGAAGAAATAATCGCATCGGATATGTCTTTCGGCGCGGATTTATACGTTATTTTTTTCTTCATATTTCTTTCTCCCTTCTCTCCAGTAACCTGCTCCAATAATCCGAATCTTATCGGATCGCACGGTAAACCTGACGGTCATAATGACGTCATCGACGTTGCCAAAACAAAAATAGCGTTTTTCATTTTTGGTTGAATGCTTGATATCAACGGCAATGACCCTGACAGGATCGTAAAAAGCCGCTTGATCCTCAAAAAACGAAACGTCATGCTTCTCCAAGTTTTTACTGTTTTTTATCTCATCCCACTCAAATTCCATAAGTAAATATATACATATAATTTACCATATGTCAATACATATATAACAAAAATACGAACATGTTTTGATGTATATTATTTGAAACAACGATGGGGGATTGGACCGAATGAAATCTTTCATCGGACAGGTGGCCCGGCCCTTCGACAGGCTTGCTTCGACAGGCTCAGCACAAGCAGGATAAACTTGCGAGGATGGCCGCCGGCGGTTTTTTAGACATCCTGTCTCCGCCGGCACTAACCACATCCTGTGGTTAGCAGATGGGCCTTCCGGAGCGAAAGTCGAAAAAGACCTTATTGCAATCATCTTTGCCAGTACGATGACAATACAAGTCAAATGTGCAAAGATCCGTATTCTCTTTCCAGCCAGACCTCAAAACGTCCGCCGAAAGGCGGACAAACCTAACAAGGGTGGATGTCTGAGTCGAATCCGGCGAAGTCGGTTCGACGAGTTCACCCGATAGCCCGTCGCGGCGCCTGAGCGACCGGGGATAGGGGGAGCGCGAGGGGGAAAGGGAAGCCTCCCTTACCCCCTCGCACAATTGTACGACCCGCTCCGGGTCAAAATCCTTTACCCCGGACAGGGGTATAAAAACAGAGCCGGGCCATAGGCCCAAATTAAACTGAAAGCTTCTGAATGGCCGTGTTCACATCGTCGACAAACACGACATTATTAGACCTGTTGCACTCGCGGATAAAATCGCGGAGGCTCGTGCCGGCGTAGCCGGAGAAATCGCCCACCACGGCCATTTTAAGGCGGTAATTGCTTATTTTCTGCATGATTTCCCCGGCCAGGCCGGACTTCAGATCAAAAAACGACTCGGGTAGCATCTCCTTTTTGAAAATAAGCGTGGAGGATTTTACCCTGGTCATGATATCCAGCAGGTCCTGGGGCGTTCTGATGAGGAAGTTGCCGGAGATGATCTCCGCCAACTCCTTGCCGTTGGATGTGTATATTCTGTATTCCATCAGTAAACCAGTGAAACCATTGATAAATCCCGGATAATTATTTGCAAGTCTTTTCGTATAACTGAACGAATGTTATGTCTATCGCGTCCCACAGGGACCCGGGTCTTGACATGCAACATATTAGACCGGCAATGATATGGAAAAGATTAAATATTTTTAAAATATTCATGAAATTATAAGCCCGGGACTGGCTTTTTGTCAATAGCGGTGGGAATGAACGACACAAATGAGGAATGAATGAAACCCCGGCGCGGTTTTATGGCGCTGAAAACCGACTGTCAATGCTTACCATAGGGACAGGCGTGCAGGCAGAGGCCGCACACCGGGTAGGCGCGGCTTTTCTTCAGGCCCTCGAAGTAGTTATGGCACTTGATGAAATCCAAGCGCTCCTCCCGGGCCTCCCCTGCCACGTAATTCCTTCCTTTAATTGCCTTGACCGGACAGGCAGTGACGCATTCCCGGCAGTCGCCGCACCGCTGCTCCAGGGGGTTGTTCACGGTCCTGAGCGGCGCTCTGGTCAGCACGGAGATGAACCTGACCCTTGGGCCGTGATCTTCGGTGACCAGGAGGCAGTTCTTCCCGATCCATCCGAGGCCGGCGATGTGGGCGACGGTCTTGTGGGATACCGTGGGAACGGCGTTCTCCATGTCGGTCCTGTTCGCCACGGCAATGGGAAGGGTCCTGTGGCCCGACCGGTTCAGCCAGGATGAAAGGACCGAGGCAGCCATGTTCAGGCGCTCATTCAGCACGTCGTACCCATGGGTCCGGTACTGGCACGACACGTTCACATCGTCCCGCTGCGGCAGGAAGTCTGCGATGGAATCGGGGATGGCCATTCCGATAGAGACAGCGCTTCCGTAACCGGCCACAATGGAGCCGCCCTGGCGCGCCAGCTCATCTTCATAGGGCCTGATATCGGCGAAGCCTATGTAATCGACCTGGTGCGGCGCGAGCAGCCTGATTATCTTTTTGTTCAATGCCATGGCCTTTCCTCCGCGCCGTACCGGCGCTACCCAAGCTCCGCCAGTATGGCGTCTATGTATTCAAGGTGGAACTGGAGATGATTGCAGTAGATCTCAATGCATTTTTCCAGGGTCACCTGGACGGTCTCCCCCTTGTATTTCCGGATGAAGTAATCCCCCCTCCAGTTCTCCTCCGGCTCGTCTTTGACCAGGTCGCATACAATTGTCCGGACCAGGCCGAAGAGCCGGATATACTTATAGATATCCTCGTCCTTGCGCCTGATGTTCTTTGTCCAGACGTCTTCGTCCATGACATAGCACTCTGAACCGGGCTGGGCAATGATGGACTTGCACCGGATAAAGCCGTTCACCTCGCTGTCAACCAGGTGGATAATATGCTCTTTTATCGTCCAGGCGTCGTCCCTGTGGGGGCGGTAATCGTACTCCCTGCCGGTGAGGCCCCTCAATTTCGAGTCCAGAGCTTCGACGCCACCCGCGTATGTGTTCAGCAATTGCTGATATTTCATAACATGCTCCTTTCTATGTATGGCCGTTATAATTTCAGATTGTCCCTGTCATCGAATTCCCAGAAGGGATTATGGGCCACTTCAAAGAGGTGTCCGTCAGGGTCCCTGAAATAGCCGCTGTAGCCGCCCCAGAAAACCTTCCGGGCCGGCTTGACGATGGTGGCCCCCAATTTCGACACTTCACGCATCACATCGTCCACTTCTTTTTCGGATTTGGCGTTATAAGAAAGGGTTATACCGGAAAATCCCGTTTTTTCATCATCCGCCATGGCGTCTTCAGCCAGGGCCCTGCGCGGGTACAGCGCCAGAGTGATTCCTCCGAGGGGGAACAGGGCGAGCTCATCCATGCTTGCCGCCGACTTTTTCCAGCCCAGGCCTTTCTCGTAGAAGTCCAGGGACCGTTCAAAATCATTCACTCCGAGGGTGATCAGGTTCAGTTTCTGCCTCATGGTCTTCACTTCCTTGGTTCAGGTTAATACTCAATGTATGCGATGTTACAAATACTTTTTTATATCCTGAAACAGCGAGGGCCACAGGAACCGTCCCCCGGACCATTCAACCTTCCCGGCCCCGGTAACGGCATCAAGGTTCAGGTTCCCGTAGATGTGGGGAAACAGCGCTCCTTCCTTTATATGGCTTGTTCCCCCTCCCTCGATGGGCGCCGGAGCCTCATATTTAACTTCCGATCCCACACTGGCAACATCAATTTCCAGCACGAGGATATCCTTTTGATCCGCCACAGCGGAAAAATAATCTTCCAGCACAAGGAGAGTCGTGGATCGTTCCGCCGTGCAGTGAATAAAGCCGTCTTTGTCAAAACCGGCCGGGGTGTAATACTCACCCATTATGTTTGAGACAAGATCATCCAGGGTGACGATGTGATAAATAACGCTTTTCTTTTCCATGGTCGAGCCGCGTCAATGTTCCGTTTTATTTTTTTTGAAATACATGTCGATGGCCAGGGATATTATCAATACAAGTAACGATAGCGCCCCAATTATTTTAGGAATATCGCTTTTGTCAAATACCCGGATATTTGCCGCATAGGCCGCGATGGAAAAGACGCCGAAGGCGATCGACCTCGAAAAGGGACGGACAAACATTTTGAAAAACTGCCGCATAAAAGACCCGGTTTCCCCGTCGGCGCGGACCGATTGCTCCGACCTCAATTTCCTGTATATTTCATCGAGCTTGGCGCTGTCGCATTCAATCGACAGGGAGCCTCTTACGTATAATTTCTTCAATATCTCAACGGCCGGAAGGGCATCGGCGGTCTTTACATAAAAATGGCATGTCGGATGGCCGAGGAGCATGGCCAGGTCTTCCGAGGAGTAATAATCGATATTATTAACGCTGAGCTCTTCCTCGATGGCGGATTTCTCGACCACCGATACGCTGGTATAGATCTTTGTGAATTCGCTGTTGTCCATAGGGCGCCACCGGCAAGAAAGTTAATGCGACCTCGCGCGACAAATCTATGTATCTTATCGGTTAAAAATTAAAAATGTGATCTGAAAAACAATAAAACTGAAAATCCCGATACCCGTTGACGCTAAAGCGGACAGTTTATGGACAACCTTTACGCACAATGGAAACAGAATCAGAAACGCCAGGAAATAAAAGGAATAGCATATCCAGAGGAGCGTCCTCCATAGGGTGGCCGAATTCATGGCCATTTCATGCTCCCTGGCGTCAATGACATGCAGCGCGCTTAACAGGCTCATCGGCAGGTCGTGGACCAATCCGCCCCACATGGCAATGCTGATACACAGGGCCAAAGCAGACAGGGTTTCCTCATAGGTTCCCTTTCCACCGAAGATCCTGGCGATCACTTGCGCTGTACCGGCCGACAGGAGCCAGCACATGACGAGACTGGGGGCCAATAAAAAGCGGTTTATCGGATAATAATGCTCTTTTGGTATATTCAACCACGGCTCAAACACCGAGGGGGCGCCGTTGCCGATGGTCAGGAAGACGTACATTAATGTGTATCCGACAATCGGAATGCAGATATAGATGAAGCCGTATTTATAATGATTATTGGAGCCGATGAACGATGACAGGGTTCGGACAGGATGGATGATTGTCCTGAAATAATACCAGAGTATTCCTTTATCGCCATCCATGCGCAGGCCCCCGGGTCCTTTATTGTCTGCAAATTTCTTTTCGCGTCCTCCACATGTATATGGAAACCAGGGTTGCGGCAATCGGATAGGTCAAACCGACCGTGGAGCTTAATATGAAGAATGGCTTGAACATGACCGCCCCGAGAACGGCGGGCGCAACGATCCCATGAACGAGCAGGAGTATTCTTATGGCCCTGTTCAATCCGGTTCCCCTGATCGAAAACGAAGCCATAAGGGTTGAAAAGCCCATAATTGTATAGGCCAGCCCGTTGACGGCCCAGAACGGCTTGCCTTCGGCGACTTCGAACATCGCCACATCGGCAAAATTCCCGGTTATGAATGATGGAGCCACTATCAGGACCTGGATGATATAGACGAATGAGTTTAATGTGACGTAAACGACGGCGAGGACGATCGCGCAGAAGGAGTAAAGCGGCACGCCGCTTATCTCGTCAAAATGCAGCGCTATGATCATTCCCAGAAAAGAATAGGCCAGCAATAATGAAGGAGCGTACCATGAGAGCGATATCACGAAGGGTGACGAGATGAGGCCGGACATTCCTGCCGCGGCCGCAATGTCAAAAAGGAGATAACATATCATCGATACCAGGGACGTATAAAAACCGAAATATTTAACCCTCGCCTTTGATTCGCCAGAAACCGATGGACCCATATGCGCCTCCGGGCTTTTCATAGTGCAAGTACCTCATCATCCGCTCTGAAGGGGCGCCACCAAACCCTTCGGGTTGGGGCATCAATTAAGCTGGTCGGGGCACACCCCCATGCATATGTTCTTCTGCCTGATGCATTCATTCTCGGAGGATATGCGCTCCTTGTACGTGGCGGCGCTGCTTTTAGCTTTCTTCAGGCAGAACCGGTAATCGCTGATGCACCTGTTGATGCAGACCCGGTCCTTTTTTTTAGCGGCGTTGGAAACCGATGTCGATAAAACAAACCCCGTCATTACAACGGCCGTGGCAACAAGGATCGTCATAAATCTTTTCATGGTCATATCTCCTGTGAATTTATTCCGTCCGCCAAACCGGGCGTGGACGATTGTTTTCCTGAATCAGTTAAACCCCATCTTCGTTCTGATACGCATGGACTGCCCAGGCGATGTCAGTAATTCAAGCACCAACAAGGCCACATCGATGGCCGTTGAGGGGTCCCATGATGTTATGATGGAACCGTCGACCACTATCGGTTCATCCACTACTTCAACGCCAAAGGCCCTGAGCTGATCCTGACGTTCGCCGCCATAGGTTGTTCCTTTTTTGCCTTTCAATATGCCGCTTTTACCGACTGGGAGCGCGCCCACGCATACCGACGCGATAATTTTATTCATTATATGGAATTCTTGTATTAATGCAAGAAATTTATCGCTGTAGGCGTCCCGATAATACCCGTAAACCTCAAACCCGCCGGGAATCGCAAGGGCGTCATAATCGCCGACGGCCGCCTCGTCAATGGTCAGATCGACATTGACGCATTGATCGAAGGAGCTTTTCACCTGCCTGCTCATCCCGCAGGTAGCCAGTTTTGTCGTGCCGTCCCCCTTGGCAAGGTTCCAGCCGATGACATCAATGAAGACGCTTGCCTCATACATCTCGAAGCCGTTGGCCAGAAGCAATAACACTTTTTTCATGGGTCGATCCATCGGATATGAAGCTCCTTTTACCATGCCCTGCAAGGATTATTTCATCGTACGATCGAGTACACGTACACGTCCCTGGGAACGTCTGAAATATTGGGATGGACGGCGAACTTTCTCAGCACTCCTTCCCTGGTCAATCCCGTTTTTTCCATTACCCTGGCCGACGCGGCATTGTCGACGTCGCAAATGCCCCAGACCCTGTATATGGCGTCATGGGTGAAGGCGAATTCAACGACCCTTCTCAACGCCTCCGTCATGAGGCCCCTGCCCCACCGGCTCTTCATCAGGACATAACCGAAATCGGCCTTTGTCGCGTCCATGATCAAATGGATCATGCCTATCAGCCCGCCGCTTTCCTTTTCACGGATGCACCAGGTCAGATGATTTCCCATCTCCCAGTTGTTGAGGCAAAGGTTGACAAAGATGATCGTCTCATCAACGGACACGTGGGGTTTCCACATAACGTACCGCGTCACATCCGGGTCGCGGGCATAGTTGCGGTATATCGCCTCCGCGTCTTCCAGGAGGGGCTTTGCCAGTATGAGGCGGTCCGTTTCGAGCGCTGTCGTTTCCATGGGGAGATGTTGTTTCCGGAACTGTGCTATAATAATCCTTATCTGTAAAGGCCTTTTTCCGCAGCGCCCCCTTTCAGATGAAAATGCCGAAGCCATGAAACGGAAAATTATTGCTCCCGGGCCGCCCGGATCCCTCATCCCCTGTCCTGATAAAGGGCTTGACAGTTCCCTTTTTGCCCGTTATTCCATGATCAGGCTTTATCCCGGCAAAGGAAGGTCCGCGCCATGAAGAAACTCCTTTTTTCGCTGATATTCATCCTCCCTGTCACGGCCTCAATGGCGGGACCGGACGGGGACCTGCGCACAGCGGCGAAACAGGGCAGCCTCAAGGGCGTGCGCAGCGCCCTGAGCCGGGGCGCCGGCGTGAACGCGGCCGCCAGGGACGGAAGCACCGCCCTCCACTACGCCTCCGCCAGGGGCTACACCAACACGGCGCGGATCCTCATCCGCGGCGGCGCCGACCTGGACGCGAAGCGCCGTGACGGCAGGACCCCTCTCATCCTGGCCGTGGCCGGGAAGCACGCGGACACGGCGCGGCTCCTCGTGGACGAGGGCGCGGACGTGAACGCCCGGGACGACCTGCTGATTACGGCCCTGATGTTCGCCTCCTATAACGGCATGACTGAAACGGTGAGCCTCCTCATCGAGAAGGGCGCGGCCGTGGACAGGAGGAACGTCCTGGGCATGACAGCGCTGATCTACACCGCGAAGTATCCGGCCGGGTCCCCGGAGCTATCGCGTTCCCGCGGCGACGTGGCGAAGCGGCTCATCGCCGGGGGGGCCGACGCGACTATCAAGGACAGCGAAGGCTCCTCCGCGCTCTCCTATGCCAGGGCATCGGGGTCCAACGATCTATCCTCCGACCTCCCGGACAAACCCGGAAGGGAGGAGTCTGCCCGGGAGCGGTTCGGCCAGGACACCGTCCCGGCTGATAACAGAGGCGGCTCGTCCCGCGCGATCGAGGAAACATCGCCGCCCTGCTCGGCCGATCCTTCATCGAA
Source organism: Spirochaetota bacterium (assembly GCA_017999915.1). Taxonomy (NCBI): domain Bacteria; kingdom Pseudomonadati; phylum Spirochaetota; species Spirochaetota bacterium. Next base: position 25,774 of record JAGNKX010000012.1, on the reverse strand, counting down.
GGTCTACGCCCTCTGCGAAGCGTCCGGCGCGTTCACGACCTTTCAAAACACCGACCTCGATCCCCTGAAAAAGAAAAAGGTTGAAAGGATCAACACCGGTATGCAGAAATACGATACCTTCTTCGACGCCTCCAAGAGGATCCTCATCACGATGAATTTCGCCCAGGCCGTGATAGGGAGCTTCAAGGCGAAAAAATCGAAAAACCTGGACACGTCGCTGGAAACGGCGGCCGTAGTGGCCCTCCTCGCCGCGATCCCGGACATGATCGACAGGGTCAAGGACCTGATCAAGAGGGGCCAGGAGCTGTCTGCGTCGATCAAATCGGACTTCACCGGCATGAATGCGCTGAAGATACCCAAGATCGCCGGCGGTCTCGTGAGTACCATAGACGACCTGGTTTCTTTTGGGAAAGCGATCGCCAAAACAGTGGAAGACCTGAAAGCTTTGCGGTAGCGGATAATCAACCGTCCCGTTCCCTTCTAAACCCGTTAAATCTCCATTCCGGTCGCGGTTCAGGCGCGACAAAATGACACTTTTACGTCAGAAAATCACTAAAAACAGTCCAATCTTAGCGGGCTGGTCGATTCTATTCAAAAAAAAGCGTACCTTCACAATCAATGAAAAATTTTTTTTCATGAACCCTCCAATTGGAGACCCTCCCCCTGAAAAGGGGAAGGGTCCTTTTTTATTTTTTCCTGGAAATCGCCGCATCCCACATTGACAGTAGCAGTCGTAAATTAGGGGGCAAGGGCCATCCCGCTCGTCCGCCTTGTATAAGCAGAGCCAAATGCGACCTCCTGTCGCGGCTCTGCACTCGGCCCTCCTGGCCAGCGCACCATGTTGACTCGGCGGAATCGGCGACATCCATGTCGCTGCTACTGCCAGGATGGCAGGAGTGTCGCGAAGGGCACGGATGCCCGTGAGCGACCTCGCCGGGATGGCTACATGCCCCCTCTAAAATTATACTGCTCCCCACATTGACGCACAAAACAGTCCATGAAAACCGGTTGACGCGCAACCGCGCGGGGTGTACAATAATCATACATCGCATTTTAATCTCCGGGGAGGACGACGGTATGCTTGAATCACTGAAGCCGAAAACCATGGGTCCAGTCTCATCGAAGTCCATATTCGACCAGCACTACTTCAAGATCGGGGCGAGCGTGCTCATGATCGTGGCCCTCATCGTGGCCCTCTTCTTCATCAAGTTCGTGCCCGACCTGTCCCACGTCGGCCTGAAGGTGCTCTCCGGATCGTCCTCCGGCAACTATTACTCCGTCATAGGCAAGGCGGCGAAGATCGCGAAGAAGAAAAAGGGCGTCATTGAAAACATCTCCACCAACGGCTCCATGGACAACATCAAGCGCCTCAGCGCCCCGGACGCGGGGCCCCTCTTCGCCCTGGCGCAGAACGGCATGCCCTGGCCCGAAGGACTCGAATTCGTGGCCTTCCTCACCACGCCGGAGACCTTTTTCCTGATCGGACCCGGCGCGGACCGGATACGGTCGGTGAGCGACCTCCGGAACGCCCGCATCGGCATCGGGCCGAAGGGAAGCGGCACCGCCCACCTGGCGGAAACGATCTTCTCCATACCCCAGCTGAAGGCCCTGGGAATCTCCCTGTCGAACCATTCCACGGAGGAGCAGATGCGGCTTTTAAAAGATAGGAAGCTCGACCTGGGGGTCTTCGTCATCAGCGAGCAATCGACCTTCATCGAGAACGCCCTGTGCCGGGAGGGAATGCAGATCGCCAGCCTCCGCCAGGGAGACAGCGTGGCCCAGCGACTCCCCTTCCTGCGCACCGGCGTGATCCGGGAGGGCCTCTATGACCCGGTGAAGAACATCCCCTCATCGGACAGGTTCGTCCTGAAGGTGGACACCCTCATCGTCACCAACGGGAAGCCGCGGCGCTCCCAGGTGATGGGCCTCCTGTCGGTCATGACCGAGATGAGCCCGGGGTTCATCAACTACAACCGCTTCTTCTCCAACACCACAGGGCTCCCGGGATCGACGGCCGCCATGGATTACTTCAACAACCAGGGCATAGAGGTCCTGGACCGGTACGCGCCGCTGTTCATGGACTTCATACCCTTCTCGAGCGTCGTCCAGCTCGTCATGATCGTGAGCGTATTCTTCAACGCCATGGGCCTGGCCAACCGGTACCGCCTCTGGCGCATCGACGCAAACCGCCTCGAGATAGAGGACGAGATGAGAGTGTACTTCGGCGAGAACCTGCTCCCGGGGGAAATATCGAGCCTGCAGCCGCGGAACGACCACGGCACCGCGAACCAGCGGGAGGCCCTCGACTCACTCATCGCCCGCCTCGCGGAGGTGGAAGCGCGGTGCCGCACCCAGTCCCAGTCTATGCTGGTGCCCATGGGCACGGAGATGGCCTACCGGTACCAGGAGGAGATCATCAGCAACAACCTGATCGCCCTGAAGGCATACCGGGCGAAGTTCGTGTAGGGGCCGATGGGGGCTCTGACCCCTTTTGTACCGATAACTATCGGCCCTGGCGGGTGCTCTGCCCCCCCTTCTGCCGATAACTATCGGCCCTGGCAGGTGCTCTGACCCCCCCTCTACCGATAACTATCGGCCCTGGCGGGTGCTCCGACCCCCCCCTGAGCGGAAAGCGGGATCGTATTAGCCATCCCGGTCACCACCTAGCACCTGGGCCATCACATTTTTAAGCTCCGCGAAGGTATAGGGCTTGGGGATGACCGCGGCGAAGCCGTACCTCCGGTAATGGGCCATCTCGTTCGAATCGGAATAACCGCTGGATACCACCGCCCTCACCGCGGGATCGAATTCGATGATCTTGCCCACCGCTTCGCGCCCTCCCATGCCGCCCTTGATCGTGAGGTCCATGATGACCGCGTCATAGGGCCTTCCGGAGCGCGCCGCCGCGCGGTAGGCCTCGACCGCCTCTTCGCCGGTCTGCACGGTATCGCACTGGAGCCCCATGGCGGCGAGCATGTTGCAGCAGAGGCTGCAGATGATCTCTTCGTCGTCCATCACGAGGACCCTGCCGGCGAGCACGCCGGCAGTCATCGTTTCCGCCGGAGACCTGTCCGGCGTCCCGGCCGCCCGGGGGAGCATCACCGTGAACTCCGATCCCTTCCCCGGCCATGAGTCAGCGTCGATCCAGCCGCCGTGCTGCTTCACTATGGAAAGGGATATGGCGAGGCCCAGGCCCGTTCCGGCCCCCTTGGTGGTGAAATAGGGATCGAAGACCGACGCCAGAACCTCGGGCCTCATCCCCTCGCCGTAGTCCCTCACCCTGAGGCGCACATACTCTCCCGCGGCGAGGTGAACCGTGTTCAACGACTGCGTGCAGTTGTCCAGCATGATGTCAATGACGCCCCCGTCGGGCATCGCCTGCTTGGCGTTGATCATGATGTTCTGCACGACCTGGCTTATCTGGTTCTCATCGGCCGAGATGGAGCCCAGTTCCCGGGCTATGTCATAGCGCACCTTGATGTTGGATCCCCGCATGATGAAATCGACCGTATCATAGACGAGCTGCGCCAGTGAGGCTGTATTGCGTATCGGCGTGCCTCCCTGCGCGAAGGTAAGGAGCTGGCAGGAAAGGCTTTTCGCGCGCAGGGCGGCCTTTTCTATCTCGCTCAGGAGGCGCCTCCCGCCGGGATCAAGGGCGCTCCCCTCCTTCATCAGGCTCGCGTTGCCCAGTATGCCGGCCAGGAGGTTGTTGAAGTCATGGGCGATGCCGCCCGCCATGATGCCGAGGGACTCGACCCTGTTCATGCGATCTATCATCCTGTTCTGATCGATGAACCACTTCATGACGCCGAACATCGACATCAGGATGAAGACCATGATTCCCAGGCTGAAAAATGAAAATATCCTGATGCTGAACAGCCCGGTCGGCATTTCCCGGATGGCCAGGATGAAATCGACGATCCCCGAGGCTATGCCGAACAGGGCGCCGATCAACGAATAGAGGACGTAGTTGAAGCGGCGGTGCAGCTTGATGTCTACGGCCATCGCCGACGCGCTATAAAGACAGACCAGCGTTATCAGGATGTCCCGCAGGCGGTAGAGGTGGCCGGGGTTTCCCCTCCCGGCCCGCCAGGGCATTTCCGCCGCGCCCGGCCGGTCCGCAAAGCCGATGAACCATTCCGGCGAGGCAAAGGCGGCAGCGGCCATGATAGCGAAGATGGCGGCGCCGGCAAAGGTGATGACCCGGTTTACTTTTTTGAACCCCGGTCCGAGGTTAACGAGGTACCCGAGATAAAGCGGCAGGGCAAAGAGGAAAAAGGCGGCGGCAAGGGCCTGGATGCGGTGAAATTCCATTCCCACGCGGGGATGGCCCAGGAGGCCGCAGGTGATAACCGCCGTCTCGGACCCCACGAAGCAATACCCGGTGAAGCCGAGGAGCGCCACCGACAGGTAGATCGTGGTCCTGGTGAAGGTGAAGACGCCCACGTAGAGTCCGCTCGCCACGAGGAGTATGCCGCACAGGGCGGATAGTGACATTATCAATGGTATGGTTATCAGCTGCGTATCCATTATCCCTTCAACAGGTCCGGCATGGTCTCCGCAAATAAGCCATAGGCATGATGCTGGAAAGTGGAACAAATCAATGCTGTTTAAAGATAATCCCCCGCCGACTATTTGTCAATGGGAATATTTTCAATCCGGCGGCTGGAATATTTCCGGCCAGGCCCTCGCGCATCAGAGGGAGCGGCAAAAGAATTGACACAGGGCGATTTATCCGCGATAGTCAGAGCGCGTCCAAAAATTGGGACGCACCCTAAGGCAAATACCCGTGGAGGACCGCATCCATGAATAAAAAACATATCCGCAGGAAATACCTGGCCCCAGGCCTTATCATTGCGGCAGTACTGTTATTAATCCTGGCAAAGCCCGCTGATCATGGCGCTCCCCACAGGCCCTATTTCGCCGCGTTGAATGCCGATCTGAAAAATAATGGGACCGGGAGGCCCTGCGTCATCGTGGACCTGGACCGCCTTGACAAAAACCTCGCCATCCTCAGATCGGTCATCAGGCCGCCCCTGAGGTACCGTATCGTGGTCAAGTCCCTGCCTTCCGCCCGGCTGGTCCGTTACATCATGGATAACACCGGCACGGGAAGTCTCATGGTATTCCATCAGCCGGATTGCTCTCTCCTGGCCGAACAGCTCGGCGGCGGCGTCGACATTCTCTTCGGGAAACCGATGCCGATAAACGCCGTACGGGAATTTTACCGCACCTTTACCGGCAGGTCCGGATTCAACCCCGCCGCGCAGATTCAATGGCTCGTTGACACCCCCGAACGGCTGAAGCAGTATCTTGCCTTCGCCAGGGAAAAAAGAATATCGATGAAGATCAATGTCGAGCTGGACGTGGGACTCCACCGCGGCGGCGTGACAAACTACGCCGACCTTGACGCTATGCTCGGCGCCATAGCTTCGAGCGGCGGCGCCCTGCTCTTCAGCGGTTTTATGGGGTATGATGTCTACACCGCGTCGGCGCCGCCGTTCCTCACCACCAGGGAAAGGGCCGTCGCCTCGGCATTCAAGGAGATGCTCGAACGGTACCGCGGCTTCCATAAACACGGGCGGGAAAAGTATCCCGGGCTCTTCCGGGGCGCCCTCACCTTCAACAGCGGCGGGAGCCAGACCTACCGGCTCTTCCGGGGCCGGGAGCCGATCAACGATATCGCCGTGGGTTCGGGCCTGGTGATGCCCGTTGATTTTGACGCGCCCCTGCTGAGGGACCACGAGGAGGCGCTCTTTATCGCCACGCCCGTGCTGAAGAAGCTTGACGGGACCGCCATTCCCTTCCTGGAGTTCCTTTCCGGGCCCTGGCGGCTATGGGACCCGAACAAGGAGAAGACATTCTTTATTTACGGCGGAGGATGGCGCGCCTCTTACCGCTCCCCGGCCGGTCTCGAGGACAATTCTCTCTATGGCAGGAGCACGAACCAGTCCATTGTCAACGGCTCGGCTCGCACCGCCATCGGCGTCGACGATTATATCTTCCTGAGGCCGGGCCAGAGCGAGGGGATCATGCGGGAATTCGGGGAGATAACAATAGTCCGCGGCGGGAAGGTCATAGACCGATGGACCGCCTTCCCGCGCTAAGGGGCGTCCGCCGCCCCTTGGCGGGACCCTGTCAGAACTCCTCGAACCCGTCCATCTTCATCTGGTCCTTGAGGTTGTCTTCCTTGGCGTCGTGCGGCAACAGCGGCGCGCGAGGAGCGGCGGCCTCTTTCTTTCTTCCATTGCCGTCGTCCTTGATCCGCTGCGCCTGCGGCTCGGGCAGGGCTTTCTCTTGGGCATGGGCCGCCTTCACATGGATCTCGCGGTGACGCCGGGTGTCGGCAACCGTGCCGCCGGTGATCTTGAACTTCTCCACCATGCTCAAGAGCTCCAGGGCCTGGTTCGCCATTTCCTCGCTGGCGGAAGCGGTTTCCTCCACCAGGGACGCGTTCTGCTGGGTCATGGAGTCCATCTCCGAAATGGCGGTGTTGATCTGGTTCATGCCCTGCTTCTGCTCCTGGCTCGCCGCCGCGATCTCCGTGATGATCCTGGCCGTGGTCTTCGACGCTTCCGCTATTTCATTGAGGGACTCGCCGGTGCGGTTCACCAGATCGGTGCTCTTCGAGACCTTGCTCACCGTGTCCTTGATGAGGGCCTCGATCTCCTTTGCGGCGTTCCCCGACCGCTGGGCCAGGTTCCGCACCTCGCCGGCGACCACCGCGAAGCCCCGGCCCTGCTCGCCGGCCCGGGCCGCCTCGACCACGGCGTTAAGCGCGAGCAGGTTGGTCTGGAAGGCTATCTCATTGATCACCGCGATGATGTCGGCCACCTTTTTGCTCGATTCATTCATATCGACGATGGAGGCGACGGCTTCCAGGGCGATCTTGTTCCCCTCTATGGACTTGGCTGAGCCCGCCTCGGTGAGGTCCTGGGCCTTGATCGAGTTTTCCGCGTTCTGGTTGATCGTGGCGGAAGCCTCCTCGATGGTGGACGCGATCTCCTCCAGGGAAGAGGCCTGCTGGCTGGTGCGCTGCGACAGGTTCTGGTTCCCGCTGGAGATCTGGTCCACGGCCTGGGAGAGGTTCTGCGAAGCGATCGTCACGCTTGAGATGAGGCCGTCCAGGCTTCCCGCCGCCGTATTGAGGGCGTCGGCAAGCTGCCCCAGCTCGTCCTTCTGATTCATATCGATGCGGGCGGTCAGGTCGCCGTCAGCGAGTCTGCGGGAGAATTCCAGCCCCTTTACTACGGGCCGGGACACCGAACGGGCCAGCACCATTGTGATCATGATCCCCATGGCTATGGCAAAACCGAGGATCAATATGGTCAGCACCCTCATGTTGAACGACGAGGCCTTCTGGTCCCTGCTTATTTGGGCGCCCACGCTCTTCTGCAATTGGATCAGCTTATCGGTCTGGTCGCGCAGCAGCCTGTATCCTTCGACCCAATCATTCAGCGCCGCCTCGGTCTCTCGGAAATTTCTCGCCTCAATGGCCCTGGCAAAGCGCTCCCTGGCGTCCCTGCAGCCCTCTCCCATCTTCACCCATCCCTCGGCCAGCTTGGTCTCCTCGGGGGTCAGCTTTGAGGATTTGTAATTTCCCCATATGCCGAGATACTCCTTGGCGCGCTTTTTCGAATCCTCGTGCCTTTTCAGGGCTTCCTTGATATCCCCGTTCTTGGCCGCCTGTTCCTCGACGGCCATGTTGATCCGTATCTGAAGCATGTGCTTCATGATATCATTGAGCTGAACGACCGCCTTAAACTTGTTTTCGTAAAAATTGTCAAAATCATTCTGGCTGCTATTAATGGTAATAATGCCGAATACCGCCATCACCACCAGGAGGAAAAGAAACACCATGCATGCGGAAAGGACCTTTATACCCACCCTGAGATTGTTGAACCATTTCATGGCTCACCTCCATCATTAACAAAATAAAAAACCATCGACGAAAGTCACGGGAAGCAATGTCCCATTCCCATCACCCCTGCTTCCCCTCACCGCCGTAACGGGCGCGGTGCCACCCTATTTTCCGAAAAAATCCTTCTGATTTTTCCGCTCGGACTTTATCCTGACCAGGGCTTCATCAAGAGAAGTAAATATCTCGTTTTCCCTGAACGGCTTCATGACATAGCCGTACGAAACGGTGGTCTCCGCGCGCCGCACCGTCTCGTTATCACTGTGCGCCGTCATGTATATTACCGGCACCCGATACCGCAGGTAAATCTCCTCCGCGGTTTCAATGCCGTCTTTTTTGCCCTTGAGCTTGATATCCATGAAGACCAGATCGGGCCCCAGCGCTTCAATAAGCGCGATGGCTTCGTCACCCGTGCCGGCAATGCCGATAACCTCGTGTCCCCTGCCGGTCAGAATTTCCGCCAGCATGCTGGCGATTATCATCTCATCTTCAACGATCAGCAGTCTCAAAGTTTTCATCCCTTCTCGCACTCCTTAGTTTCCGCATTCTGAAGCTGTCGGCATTGGCGTCAATGGGTATCCTTATGATGAAGGTAGTCCCCTGGGAATTGGACATGCTCATGGTCCCCTTGAGCTGTTTTTCTATTATCATGGCGGCCATGGTGAGCCCGAAGGTTCCGGAAAGCATGTCATCCCTCCGTTCACCGACGCCTATCCCGTTATCCGACACGACCGCCTCCAGGGTCTCCCCGTTTTCTCGAATTGAAATGCTGATGTTCCCTTCCCGGCCCACATCGGGTGGAAAGGCATACTTGATTGAATTGGTAAGGAGCTCATTGAGCACGATGCCGAAGGGGATCGCCTGGTCAAGGCCGAGATAGATTTCCTTCGTGGCGAGATCGACTTTTATCCTGCCGCGGTCCACGCCCAGCATCCTGAAAAGCTCGTCGAGGAGCTGCACAATATATTTTTCGAAATCGATCTTCCCGAAGTTTTCCGACCGGTACAGCTGCTCATGGATAAGGGCCATCGAGTAGATCCTGCACTGGCAATCATGGAGAATACGGGCCACAACGTCGTTATCGATATGCGAGGATTTCATGTTGATGAGGCTTATGATGATCTGCATGTTGTTCTTGACGCGGTGATGGACCTCTTTGAGGAGCATTTCCTTTTCCTTGAGGGACTCCGTCCGCTCGGAAAGCAGCTCTTCCATCTGCCGGTAGCTCTCCTCAAGCTTGCATTCCGCCTCCCTGCGGTCCGTGATATCGCGGTTGCTTCCCCGCCTTCCCAGCACCGTGCCCCTGTCATCGTACACGGTCTGGCACTGGTGCTCTATCCACCGCGTTTCGCCGGAAAGCGTATGTATGCGGAACGCGAGGGTATTATTCCCGCAGGCATTCTGGCTTTCAGCCATGTGCCTGTGGACCGCCATGCGGTCTTCGGGGTCCACGATTTTCTCGAACATGGCCGGGTCGTTAATGAACTCCTCCGCCCTGTGTCCGGTGATCCGCTCGCACGAGGGAGACACATATACGTAGGAGCCTGCCGGATCGATCCAGAATTCCCAGTCATAGGTGAAATCGACCATCGTGCGGTATTTCTGCTCGCTTTTCGCCAGAGCCTCCTCGGCCCGCTTCCGCTCGGTGATGTCGTTGATAAGCCCGTCACAGGATACGAGGGCGCCGTCGGCGTTGCGGTGCGGGACCTGGGTGTTTCTCACCCACCGGATAGATCCGTCCTTATGCACGATGCGGTGCTCCAGTATCTGCGGCTGTTCCCCGGCCAGGACGCTGTTCAGGTGACTCATCACGGCGGCGCGGTCATCCTCATGGATCATGCGGAACCAGAGATACGGATCATCGTCGTACTCCTTCGACCTGTACCCGGTGATCATCTCGCAGGCGTCTCCATGGACCGTCCTGACCGCATGGCCGTTGACGACATGAACGGTGTAGATATAATCCGTGATGGAGTTGGTGATGCGGTGATACCGCTCCTCGCTTTCCCTGAGCCTTCCTGTCCTGACCGTGACAAGGTGCTCCAACTCCCTGCGCTGCGTGGAGATATGATGGAAATAGAAAGCGATGATCGCCGTCAGGATAAAACCGAAGGGCAGTATGAGCCAGTGGGCCAGCGGATAGTTTCGCACCATGTAGCCCCGGGTCGCGGTAAAATCCATGCCCCAGGTGCGTCCGGCAAAGGTGAATTTTTTCAGCTTCGTCGGCGGCGACGGGATAAGAACCGAGGTCCAGGCTGGTATCGTCTGCAGCCTGGCGGTCCATCGGCTGAGGAGGCGTTTATCCCGGGGCGCGGAAAAATCGATAAGATCGAAGTTTATGCCCAGCGGCTCTGTTTTTTCCAGGGTGGACCGTATGAGCGGATCAACCCAGAATACGCTCATCACGAATCCCATCAGGGAGGCCCGCCTGTCTTCAATGGTCACCGCCGGCATCCCGTTCCGGTACACCGGCACGAACACGACGATCCCGAAGCGGCCTTCTTTTTCCGCCAGTGGTATTCGTTCGCTGGCCGTCGTCTCGCCGGAATCACGGGCCTGCTTAAGGGCGTCGAAACGTCTCTTCGTGGAACCTATATCAAATCCCGGGACCGACATGATCTTTGTATCCCCGGGTTCGGCGTACAGCACGGGGTAATAGTAATCTCGCTTTTTGGCCGGCACCATGTTCTTATTCGAATCATGTTCAAAAATAAAGAATCCCGGGTTGTCCGTCATCCGCGCTATCTGCTCAAACGATGCCCGCTCCCGGTCCGGCAGGCCCTGGACCCACTGAACCAACTTCAATTCCACATGTTCGGCGATAAACGACCTGATGATCGCGGTAAAAGCCCGCTGCCGGATCTGTCCCGTCGTGCTTATGTAATGTCTCAATGTCCTAGGCGCAAGGAGGCACTCTTCAAGTCTCTCCTTGACGAGGTGGGCACGCATGGAAGTGTTGTGGTCAAATCTTGTATGGAAGGCATCCAGGGCGGAATTTCTCACCTGGAAAAAGGGGATCACCGTGAGGAGGAACCCGGTCGCTATTATCCCGATGAGAGTTTCATAGGACCGCTTCTCAAGCAGCGCCCTGAATCCCGATAGCGCACTGTTATATAAAACATATATCACATTGATATAATGTTTTATCGCTTTCATAGGATAGCCCCATGATTTAATGGCGCTGATACGTGAGACGCATCAACTGTTTTTACTATGGGCTACTAGTTCGTATACATCATAGAAGTCGCCCAGAATTAGAATTGGATGAATGTGTTTTTATATGTATATATGGTCTCATGGTTATTTTCTTCTTTGATAATGAAGCCAGTGTGTAATTATAAAATGTAACACTTTCATGGAACAAACAATATATTTTAAAAATTATTTTTCCAAAATTCAATTTTTTTTTGATTCTGAATTCTTAAACGAGATCCGCTACCCTGTTATATGTAAGACTATGACCCAAACCATCACACCGGATAACATATCAGGTGTAATCCTTTGGACTACAGAGGAATTCCAATAGCATCAGCGGATACTCTATTTTTTTTCAGGAGGATTAGCGTCTATACCGTCAGCAGGTCACCGGCGGAGTGGCGCCCGGCCATGTGGCAGGTCAAGGTCCCGTTAATATGCCGGTGGGTCTGAAGCGCGATTCCCGGTGTGTTATTCTCTCCGGAGAGGTGCCCCAGGCAGGCCCAGCGGAGCCGCGTTCCGTACCGGGCAATGAGCTCGGCGGACTCCATGTTCGACAGGTGTCCCCCGGGGCCGGCTATCCTGTTTTTAATATGCCGCGGGTAGGGGCCGACGCGCAGCATCTCAGGATCATAATTGCTTTCCACCAGCGCCGCGTCCACCGTGGCGAGGGCTCCCTTCAGGTCGTCGAAGACATGGCCCAGGTCCGTGAAGATGCCGAGCCTCGATCGGCCGTCGTCGACGATAAAGACCGAGCCGTCGGCGCCGTCATGGGGCGTGGGGATGGTCTCGACCACCACATCGCCGAAGCGCATGGAGCAGCCTGCCCTGAAATGGCATACCTCCCGAAGGGCGCCCAGGTCATGGGACGAGCGCGCCGCCCCCAGGGTCCTTTCGCTGATCCAGATCGGCATGCCGAACTTTCGCTGGTAAATTCCCGCGCACCGGACATGGTCGGCGTGGTCGTGGGAGATGATCAATGCGTCGATGCCGGCCATGTCCCGGCCGGCCAGGGAAAGCCGCTCCGCGGCCCGCTTACCGCTGATGCCCGCGTCAAAGAGAAGCCTCACGTCCCCGGCCTCGACATAGACGCAGTTGCCGTTGCTGCCCGATTGCAATGAGATCATATTCATGGGCGCCGTCACGCCTCATCGACGACCGGGTTGGTGAGAACGCCGATCCCCTCGATCTCGACACTGACGCTGTCGCCGGCCTTGAGCCAGAGGGGCGGTTTGCGAGCCATGCCCACGCCCTGGGGCGTGCCGGTCATGATGACGGTGCCCGGAAGGAGGGTCGTGCTGCCGCTCAGGAACTCGATGAGGGCCGGCACATCGAAGATCATGTCGTTGGTGTTCCAGTCCTGGACCGTCTCGCCGTTAAGAATGGTCCTGAGGGCCAGGCGGTTGGGGTCGGGGATCTCATTGGGGGTGACCAGGCAGGGACCCAGGGGCGCGAAGGTGTCGAAGGTCTTCCCCCTGCACCACTGGCCGCCGCCGTGCTGTATCTGCCAGTCCCGCGCGCTGACGTCGTTGGCGCAGGTGTATCCGAGCACGTACTCCAGCGCCCTGTGGCGCGGCGCGTTCTTGCAGGCCTTCCCGATCACCGCCGCGAGCTCCCCCTCGTAATCCACCATCCCGCTCTTCAGGCGCGTCGGGATCTCGATGGGGTCCCCCGGGTTCTGCAGCGCCCCGGGGGATTTCATGAACAGCACGGGCTGCTCCGGGACCTTTACGCCGGTCTCAGCCGCGTGGTGCCTGTAATTCAGCCCGATGCAGAGGATGGCGGGAGGCGCGACAGGGGCCAGGACCTTCAGCACCCGGGCCTTTTCCCGCGTAACGGAATAATCGCCGAAAACATCCCCGTCGATGACAAGGGCCGTTCCGTCTTCCTGGAGCGCGCCATGGCCTATGCGGCCTTCGGCGTCCAGATAGCGAATGATTTTCATTGTCAGCCTCCCCGCGCGGGCCCAGGCGCTGGCGTCGCGCCCCATGGGCGTTGCAGCAAAGCGGTCCCGCGGGAGATATCATGACCGTGTCGTTCCCTGCATGTCAAGTGATTATGCGGTTGAATCAATGAGGGGTTTGAGCTTGTTGACCTGGACAGGCTTGACGAAAAATCCGAGAGGGTGAAGCGCTTTCGCCCGTTCCTCGATGGCCTTGCTCTGATACCCGGTCATGAAAATAATAGGGATATCGGAGAATGCCCGGATCCGTTTCGCCGCTTCAATGCCGTCAATCGCGCCGGCCAGGCGGATATCCATCAGGATGACATCGGGGGATTCTTCCTGCGCTATCGCCACCGCCTCTTCCCCGGTGGCTACGCGCCTGCATACGCCGTACCGCTCCTGTTTGAGCTCCATTTCAAGGGACATGGCGATGAATATTTCATCCTCGACAATGAGCACCCGAATCGATTGGGCCATGCTATACTCTCTCCTTGTACAGCGTATCAGGGAATTCTATCACGCATGCCACCCCATGGTCCGCCGTGAATGAGACGCGCCCCTGCATTTGATGCTCGGCGATGGCGATGATCGATTGAAGCCCCAGGGTTTCCTGTATCCTGAAATCGAAGCCTTCAGGAACCCCCACGCCATTATCAGCCAGGCGCAGCTCCAGATTGTTCGATTCATTCCGAAACAATCGTATCGATATTTCACCCCGTTCTCTCCCGGGAAAGGCGTACTTTATCGCGTTGGTGAGCAGCTCGTTCAGGATCAAGCCGCAGGGAATGGCCGTATCAAGGAGCATGTTGATGGGCTGAACGTCCAGCTTCAGGCTGATCTTTTCTTCCGTGAGGCTATAGCTCTCCAGGATCAGGTGGGCCAGGCCGTCGATATAATCCCGCATATCGATCCGCGAAAGATCGCCCGATTGATACAATTTTTCATGGACCAGGGACATGGCCAGGATCCTGTTTTCCATGTCCTTGACCATTTTCTGGAGCTCGCCGTTGGCCGGGCTTTTCGCCGCCTGAAGGAAAAGCATTGAGCGGATCACCTGCATCGTGTTTTTCGTCCGGTGGTACAGCTCGCGCAGCAGCGTCTCCTTTTCGCTGAGGGAAACCTCAAGCCTTTTTTCGGCACCCTTGCGCTCGCTGATATCGACAAGGGTCTCCACGGCGCCGAGGATTCCGCCCTCTTCGTCATAAAGCGGGGCCGCGGTAAAGAAGAGCCAGGTCCCTCCCCGCATGTCCGGGAAAAAATCGGTGGCCTCGAAGGCGTCCTTGAGAAGCCTGGAGCGGCTGTACTTCCCGGCATACCACCGGGGGATATCATCCGTGAGCCCGTCCACCAGCAGGTCGGCCATGCAGGGACGCTCGCTTCCATAGAAGGCGCGCCACTGACGGTTCGTGCCGACGACATCCTCCTCACTGATGCCGCTGTATTCCGCCAGGGCGCGGTTCCAGTGTATGACAGTGTGGCTCCTGTCGATGACGAACTGCGGGACAGGGGAACCGTCGACAATCGCCTTCATCTTGCGCTGGCTTGCGAGCAGGGCCTCGGCCGCCCGCTTCCGCTCGGTAATATCCCTGAATACTCCCTCGACCCCGGCGACTGCGCCCGAATCGTCATAGAAGAGGTGGCTGTTCGTTTCCACGAGAACGGGAGCGCCGTCCTTTCGCTTTAAAACAACTTCATAATCAGTGACCCTTCCCGCATTCGTGACGTTCCTGAGGAATTCCTCGCGCCTGGACGGATCAAAGTAGAAGGTTTCGGCAATGGGCTTCCCCAGGCATTCATCAAGTGATTCATATCCCAGCAACAGTAAGAAGCTCTGACTTGCCATGATGAGATTGCCCCGGGCGTCGCTGCGATAGAAAACATCCTGGATGTTCTCTATGACGCTGTGGAGATCCCGCGCAAGGCGCTCCTCGGCGCGGAACGCGAAAGCGTATCTGTCCGAGAGAAGATAGGCCTGCGAAAAAATGAAAATAAAAAGACCCACGGCGGAGCTCATGACGTAGAAGGGAATGATATTGTTAAAGCTCAAGGCGTCTATTATGGCGGTAATGAAAAAACAGGCGAACCCGGCGAGCATGATCAGGGCGCCATGGCGCCTCCTGTAAGAAGCGCGCAGGAGCGAAATGAAGCAGTAGGTGAACCCGATGATCATGAGAATCTGGAACAGGGCGAATCCCCATGCATATATATGCGTCGGGGTGACCAGCGCGACCGCGGAAAAACAGGCCGCGATGATCCAGGCCGCCGGTATTATTCTCTTATGGACCTCTTCGGGGAACAGGTAGGAGATGAACATGAGCAGGCTCGGCACCATGAAATAGACGCACAGGTTTATGACAAGGAAGCGGAAAGACCATCCCAGGTCGTCAAGAAATAATTTATAGAAAAAAAGCTCGCCGGAAAACTGGTTGAAAAAAGCTATGCAGAAGCATAACAAGCCGAAGAATAGCGGGGATTTGTCCTTTCGCATCAGCAAAAAAACGCCGAAGTGATAGAGGCCGATGATGATAATGCTCCCGAACAGAAAGAGCTCAAAAAATACCAGCTTCTTCCACTGGGAAAGCAGCTGGTCCTCCTTTCCCAGAATAAGCGCTTCTCCGGCTCCGCCATGATAATGATGGAAGTTCGAAACCTGCATGATAAAGGTTATCTCCCGTCCGCCCCCGGCGACCGGAAAGACCCCCGGTTCATATTCAGGCCTGGAGGACCCGGCGTCCGTTCCGACCACGCCGGCGCTCCTGACCTGCCTGCCGTCGACGAAGAGCCGGAATGACGTCGCCATGGCCGTGTTCCGCACGGCAAGGGCGCCGGTATGTTCGGGGAGGAGTATCTTCAAGCGGTGCGTCGCGTAGCCCATTACAGGGAGTGCCTTCCCCCCTACAGAAAGCTCATTCCAGTATCCGGGAAGGGTGATATAGGCTGTCAATCGGGGGGTCCCGAAACGATCGAAATCATCGGGGCCGAGAAGCTGTTTCCAGTAAAACTCCCATTCCCCGGAGAGGCGGACAGAGCCGTCCCTGTCAAAATTCCAATCACGGAGGTCCAGTATTCCCGATGAGGCGGCGGGAGATTTTTTTCCCGAGTACGACGCGCCGCAACCCGCAGCGCACAGAGACAGCATAATGACGGCGGCAAGGCTCCTGATACATATACTCATTCGCTTGACAGCCTCTCGGGAATATCGGCATATAGACAATCGGCATTATACCACTACCCCTCACCGGGGCTTTTGTAAATACTTTTTTTGATTGATCAGAGGCGGCCATTTTTTTCTTGCCCTGGTTTCATTACGAGGGTATAGTATTGCTTAATATCACAGGCATTGGCATGGCGGGATATACCGCTCTGCCGGGGCGGCAGTGCCAAAGTTAAGGATTATACCATGGCGGAATCGGACGACATAAAAAGATACAGGCAGAACCTCCAGGCGGAACGGGAAGCCATCGCCCTGTACACCCGGATGGCGGGAGCTGAGAAAATACCTGACCTGGCGTCAGTCTACCTGAAGCTTGCCGAGACTGAAAAAAAGCACGCTGAATTCTGGACCGGCAAGCTCCGCGAGGCCGGAGCCGCCATACCTGAATTCAGGCCCGGCTGGCGCACCAGGATCTTCGGATGGCTCGCGCGCATCTTCGGAACGGCCTTCATTATTCCGACCCTCGCCTCCATCGAAACGTCGGCCGCGTCCAGCTACGCGGGCCAGCAGGACGCGGAATCAGCCAACATGCCCTCCGATGAGCAATCCCACGCCCGCGTCTTCGGCTACCTGGCCAGCACGTCCCGGGGCCTGCAGGGGAGCGACCTGGCCCGCTTCGAGGGCCGGCACCGAGCGGCCGGGGGAAACGCCCTTCGCGCCGCGGTCCTCGGCGCCAACGACGGCCTGGTGTCCGTATTCTGCCTTGTCATGGGAGTGGCCGGAGCGGGAATTCCCTCGAAGACCATCCTGCTGACCGGGCTGGCCGGCATGCTGGCCGGGGCTTTTTCAATGGCCCTGGGGGAGTGGCTTTCCGTGCAGAGCTCCCGGGAGCTGTTTCAGCACCAGCTGGACGTGGAAAAGAACGAGCTGGCCACGATACCTGAGGAGGAAAAGGAAGAGTTGGCGCTCATCTACCAGGCCAAGGGCATTGACGCGGAAACGGCCCGCGCCATGGCGGACAGGCTTATATCCGACCCTTCCACCGCGCTGGACACCCTGGCTCGGGAAGAGCTGGGAATAGATCCGAATGAGCTCGGGGGGTCCGCCTGGGAGGCGGCCTTCACATCCCTTGCCCTTTTCGTTTTCGGCGCCATGATCCCGGTGACGCCCTATATTTTCCTTTCCGGCGTAAGCGGGATCGTCGCAAGCGCGGCCTGCAGCGCCCTGGGACTTTTCGTGATCGGCGCCATTATTACTCTCATGACGGGACGCAATCCCCTCATATCCGGAATGCGCCAGGTCCTTTTCGGCCTGGTCACGGCCGCGATCACTTATTCCATCGGGCACCTCATCGGTGTCTCGTTAATCTGAAACAAGGAAGATAATAAGCTCATGGCGCGCGTACTGATAGCTCCCACCGGTTATGAAGGCATCCGCCAGTCCGTTGACCGGGTTTTCGAGCTGTTCCCGCTGGACCTGTGACCTCTTCATCATGGACGCAGTGGTTGGCATGGAGGGGAACGGGCCGGCCTCCCCGGACCTCAGGGAGATCGGGCTCGTCATTGCCTCGGATAATGCCGTCGCCATGGACGCCGTGGTCGCGACCATGATGGGGTGCGACCCGGCGAAGCTCCGCTTTCTGCAGAAGGCGAAGGAATACGGCCTGGGGGATCATGATATCGGCAGGATGGAAATCATCGGTGAATTGAAGCTCTGTCCATGGCGGACGCCCTTCCCCTGGTCGATCCTTCGGCGTGCATAGCCTGCTTCTGCTGCCAGGAACTGTGCCCTGAAAAGGCGATCACCCTGAAGTAGCCGGAATGGGTTTACCCTCATTCCGCGGGCTGGTTCTTCCGTGGAGGACCGGCCTGCTTTTCGTAGGCCAGGAATTTCTTCAAGGCATCAAGCTGCTGTTGCGTGGCCTCGAGGGTGATGGGCATATCGCCGCAATAGAACCGCATGGTATACGATGAGGCGCCCGCCAGGGCCTTCCGGATCTCCGAGGCCAGCCTGATCTTCGCCGTGAGGACGCGGCTGTTTGTTTCTTTCCATATTATAACGCCGGGATAATAGAAGAAATGGCTGTACCCGTAAAAATAGTAATCATAGACCGCTGAATTGCGCTTCATGGGCACATTGGTGCTGTCGACCAGGGTCACCGGGAACCGCTCGGAATCGACCATGAGGTACGCCTCGCGGCTCAGGCTTTCGCCCTGGTAATTATAATAGTAGGGATCGACGGCGGCCACGAACACGAAGGTGACCGTCGGATCGGACACCCTGTCGCCGGAGATCTGCTTGTGATACAGGGCCCGGACGTTGTCGATCCTGCTGTCCACGACCGTATGCCACATGTCCACGGTGACATCCGTTACCCCTTTGTAGGGATCGTTTTGAGCAACGACCGAAAAACTCGCGCACCCCGGCATGCCGGCAAGGAATAACGCGAGAGGCAAAATCGGCGCGAGCCGCAGAAGGTTACGCTTTAGAATGGCAATTGATGGACTCATGGTTTTATCTAATATACATAAATATCAATACTATTCAACCAATATAATTATTATATGAAAACAAATAAATAACCTTGATACTTAAAATTGTTTTACTACTTATTAATAGTATTTCATTCAATAAACCGCTCGGTAATCAGACCATCGCAAAAAACTTCTTGTTATAATCTTTCCACATCGCAATAGTGACGAAATCGGACAACAAGCGCCATGAGAGACCTTTCGGAAGGACATGTATTCAAGCTGCTGATATCGTTCTCCGTCCCGATGATCGTGGGGAACATGTTCCAGTCGGCCTACAGCATCATCGACGGTATCTTTGTCGGCAGGATCATCGGCGCCCGGGCCCTGGCGGCCGTCTCGATCAGCACGCCCCTCATCTTCTTCCTCGTCGCCGTTCTCATCGGTCTCGGCATGGCCGCCGTCATCCTGGTGGGGCAGGCCTACGGCGCGAAGGACCACGGCCTCCTCTCCCGGATACTGGTGAATTCGTTCTCACTTAACGTGTCGGTGAGCGTCGTCATAACGGCGTCGATCATCCTCTGGGGCCGGGGCATGCTCGCCCTGATCAACACGCCCGATGACCTCATGGAAGACGCCTATGCCTTCCTCTCCTGGTTCTCCGCCGGCTTTGTCTTCCTGGTCATCAACAACTGGCTCATGGGAGTGCTGCGCGGCCTGGGAGATTCCCGCACGCCGATGTTCCTGACCGGACTCTCGGTGCTCCTCAACGTCATCTTTCTCCCTTTTCTCATAAAGGGAGCGGGCCCCGTCCCTCCCCTTGGGGTGAAGGGCTCTGCCCTGGCGACGGTTCTTGCCAACATGATGACGACAGCGGCGGGTTATTTCTATCTTTCACGGAAGAACAAGTTCCTGAACATCGGCCGGTGGGAATGGGGCTTTGACCGGGCGATCATCGCGAAAATAGCGGCGCTGGGGCTCCCGACCTCGCTCCAGATGCTCATCGTTTCCTTCGGCGGCATCGTGCTCATGGGACTGGTCAATCTCTTCGGCGAAAACGTGATCGCGGCGTACGGCATCGGCCTCCGCGTGGAGAACTTCGCGGTTCTTCCCGCGATGTCCATCGGCATGGCGGTGTCGACCATGGTGGCCCAGAGCATCGGCGCGGGAAAGTTCGAGCGGGTCAGGGAGATAACCGGCTCCGCCTCGCGGTTCACCCTGGCGATATCGATCGCCGTCATCATCCTGTGCACCTTCCTGCCGCGGCAGATCACGTCCCTGTTTACCGGCGAACCCGCCGTCCTCGATCACGCGGCCCTCTATCTCAGGATCATGTGCTGGGCCTATCTTGATCTCTCCCTGTTTTTCATACTGCAGTCGGCCGTGAGGGGCGCCGGCGCCATGAAGGCGCCGCTCCTCTTCTCGGTAGTATCTATTGCATCCAGGATAGTCCTCGCCTACGCTCTGGGACGGCACACCGCCCTGAAGGAGACGGGCATATGGCTGGGGATCTTCCTCTCCACGCTGGTCAGTCTCGGCCTGATGTTCGCGTATTACAAGAAGGGCAAGTGGCGTGAGAAACGATTGATCGGCTCCGCCCCCGTGCAGCCGCCGAGCGGCTTCCCGCAGGAGGATATCCTCTGACCCGGCGCGTCCGTCCGGTGCCGCCGGACGCCATGGGACGGCGGCGTCTTCTACACCTTGAAAAAATCCGTCGCCTGCTTCAGGGTTTCGGCCATGCCGGCGAGGTTTTCGGCGGTGCTGGCCATCTGCTCCGCTCCCGAAGCGTTCGACTGGGTCAGCTCGTTGATATTGGACACGGAGCGCACTATCTCGCTTACCGCCGTTTTCTGCTCCTCCGTGGCGCCGCGTATCTGGTCGGCCCCGATCTTCACGTCGCCGGCCTTGGCGTTGACCGTGCTGTTGATCTCGAGCTGGTCCTTCATGGAGGAAAGGAGCGAATTCATCAGGTTGTTGATCGCGGAAACCCCGTCGATGATCGTGCTTATGGTTTCCACGGTCTTCCTCGAGTTTTCGATGCCGCGGCCGATCTCGTCGTTATTGTTCCTGATATGCGTGTCGATATCCTTGATCGACTGGGCGGTCTGGTCCGCGAGCTTCGAGATCTCGTCCGCGACCACGGCGAAGCCCCGGCCCTGTTCGCCGGCCCGGGCCGCCTCGATGGCGGCGTTGAGGGAGAGGAGGTTTATCCGGTCGGAGATGTCGTTGATGATGCCGACGATATTGGCCATTTCCGCCGAGCTCGATATTATCTTGGACATGCTGGTGTCCATCTCGCGGATGAGCTCCTCGCCGATGCGCGCCTTCCCCGCTATGGTGTCGGTCTGGGCGAAGGCCTCCTTCAGGCGGGCGCCCATTGAGTTGATCATGTCGGAAAGCCGGGTCAGCATGTCGATAAGGGCCGTCAGGTTCATGTACTGGGCTGAGGCGTTGTGGGCGATGTTCTCGACCCCCGCCGACACCTCCTCCACCGTCGCGGTCACTTCTTCCGCGGAGGCCGCCTGGCTCTGGGCGTTATCGGAAAACGACACCGTCGTCGCCGACATCTCGCCCGAAGAGGTCGCCATCTCCGTGGATATGGCCTTGATGTTCCTGATCGAATCCTTCAGCCGCGAGATGAAAAGGATGAGCATGGCCGACATGTGGCCGATCTCATCGTCGGACACGATTACGATATCCTGGTCAAGGTTCCCGTGGGAAACACCCTCGATTATCTCCCGATAGGTCACGAGGGGACGGAGCTTGCGGTTTACGAGGAAGTACATTAAGGAGCCCACGAGGGCCAGGCCGAAAATGCTCATGACCAGCATGTAGAGCTGCGACGACCAGACCTCGCTGTTTATGTCCGCAAGGTTCGCGGTGGATATCACGTTGAAGCCGTTTTTTTCATTTTTCAGGAAGTAAAGGAATTTCTTCTCACCGTTCCAGCGGTAGGAAAAGGATGACTTGCTCTTCAAAGACAGAACGCTCTTGCCCCAGGCGTATCCCTTGAGGGGCGTAAGGATCATTTTTTTATTGGGATGGGCCAGAATCACCCTGCCGTCCGTAATAAAGGGAT
The DNA here is from genome assembly GCA_017999915.1 of Spirochaetota bacterium. NCBI lineage: Bacteria > Pseudomonadati > Spirochaetota > Spirochaetota bacterium. Next base: position 4,012 of record JAGNKX010000012.1, on the reverse strand, counting down.
ACCCGGTCTCGCCTATCTTAATGTTCTTGATCATCTTGTCGGCGAACTTATCGAGCTCTATCATGAACCCGAAGATGCCCACAATCCGTCCGCCGTTCTTGATCGGCGCGGTTATCATTATTATGGGACGTCCCGTGATGGGCGACTTCCCGCCGCCGCTAACGCGGGTGTTCCCCTCCAGGCTCGCGTCGATGTTGTCGCCGAATCCCGCCTGTCGGTACCTGACGCCGGCGGACCCGGCGGCCGTCCCGACGATGATCGACGAATCGTAATAGGGCGTGGCGATGAAGACGTTCTCGTACACGCCATAGGAGCCGTGGATCTTCTTCAGCAGGGCCAGGGATTCCCCGTCCCCGCCGGCCGCGCCGTTGATGACGATCCTGTTGCCGGCCAGTATCTCGGCGTCGCTGACCCGCTCGCCCAAGAAGCGGTCGAGGTCCTCGTTGATTATCCCGGCGATGTTGCGCATCTGGTTTGTATAAGATTGCTTGAGGGACCGGTAGCCGCTGTTGAAGACCACGGTTGCTATGACTATAAGAAGCATCGAGGTGACCGCCATCACGATGACGGATATCCGCATAGCAAGCCTTCCCTTGTAGGAGGTTTTCTCGATTCTCCTGTCAAACACGCCGTGACGGTAAATGGTGTCAAGGAGCAGGTCCGGGGCTACATAGAAGAGCACGCCGCTGAGGATGCAGTTGATGAGCAGGATCACCACGCTGTTGAAATTCTGGTGGAAGTCCACGTCGAAAGCGAGGTTAACGGCCGCGAAAACGCCGATAAGGGCGATGATCCAGCGCCCGATGGCGGATACGGAGTGCTTCCGCGGCAGCGAAAATATCGCCTCCCGCGCGCTGTCATATTCCTCCTCGGAAAATTCCTGGCCGTCGATCAGCTTGTCCAGATAAACCGTAATGGGCTTGATGAGCTTGTTGTAGAACATGTGGCGGGACAAGATAAATGAAAGAACACACCCTACGATGACTATGGCGAAAAAAATCGGCAGTCCCGATCTGTTTATGTCAAGGAGGAAGACCAGGTAAACCGTGAAGCACGGGATGATGAACAGGTAATTGGCCCCATCGGTGTAGAGGTACAGCTTTTTAAAGGTGCTATTTACGGTTTCCCGGTCTATCTTGGCAGCGGCCATAACATACCTCCGGCGGGAGCAGTGGATATAACAGGCTGTATATGTTCGGAAATAGTCGTAATGATAACCGGTCTACAGGGAAAGGATTCACAATGAGACATGTTATGCGGCAGGTATCGATGATCCATGAAATAGGGTCCAGGCGCGTTGGCTATCTGTTATATGATAATACATAAGACTATTTTGCGGCATGTATAAGTCAATATTATTTTGATTGTACACAATACAAATATCAATAAATTATCTGTAAAATATCCACATAGTGTACATAACATTGGACACGGTTTAATGAGATAAAAACAAGCCCTGCCCATTTGCTCTGCGGCAAAAAGGCAGGGCCGTCTGGATACAGGGCCTTATCTTCCAACAACGTTATCCGACAAACCAGGAGACTTCGGAATTTTAACGAATGTCAGTTGACATTGCCCGCTGACTCTTCTTTCAGGAACTCGGCCTTTAACAGCCGCTTGAGGATTTTACCCGTGGGGCTCACCGGCATTTTTTCGATGACGATCACGCGTTTCGGGACCTTGTACCCGGCGAGATTTTCCTTGCAGTACGCGATGATCTCCTCGCTGGTGACGGCCGCTCCCGGCTTAGGCACGATAACGGCCGAGACGACCTCGCCCCAGTATTCATGGGGAAGACCGATGACCGCCGCCTGGGCGACCTTGTCATGGCGGTAGAGGACGCCTTCGACCTCCTGTGAGGAAACGTTCTCGCCGCCGGACTTGATGATGTCCTTCTTGCGGTCGATGAAGGAAAGGAACCCCTCGTCGTCGAACATGCCGATGTCGCCGGTATGGAGCCAGCCGCCGCGCAGCGCCTCCGCCGTCTTCTCTTCATTCCGGAAATATCCCTTCATCACCGAGGGCCCCCGCATGAGGATCTCTCCCGCCTCTCCGGCCGGGAGCTCGCGGTCCTGGTCGTCGACGATCCTGATCTCTATGCCCGCGTGGGGAACGCCGATGGTGTTTATCTTCCTCTCGAAATCCTTCGGCAGCAGGGTCGAGCCGAGGGGAGACGACTCGGTCATGCCGTAGTAGTTCCTCCACTCAGCCCCCGGGGCGATGGTCTTCCATTTTTCATACAGCACAGGGGGCATCATGGCGCCGAAGGATATGCATTTCTTCAGGGACGAGATGTCATAGCTCGTGTAGTTCGGCATGGCGGCTATGAACTGGTACAGCGCCGGCGGGTACACCCAGTAGGTTATCTTTTCATTCTGGGTAAGCTCCAGTATCTCCACCGGGTTCGGCGCGTACTCCAGCACCACCCTCGCGCCGATGCTTATCGCCTCGAGGAAGAGGAACTTCGCCGCCACGTGGAACAGGGGAATGGAAAGTATGATCGTGTCCGCGCTGTTGACGTCCAGGTCGGCCAGGCCGCTCATGACGGTGATGAAGAAATTCTTGTGGGTGTTCATGACGCCCTTGGGAAGGGATTCGGTCCCGCTCGTATAGATCAGCGTCGCCGGGTCATCGTCCTCTATTTCCACCTCCGGCTCCTCGGAGCAGCGGTTCGGCTTGAGGTAGTCGCTGATGTTGACCCATCCCTCGGGCTTCGCGTTTCCCCATATGGGAATATAGCCGAAGGTTTTCACGGACTTCATGTTCTTTATGGAGTCCCCCAACTGTGGGATCAGGGCGTCTTCGATGAAGAACATCTTCGGCTCGGAATTGCTTATGATCGTTTCGACCTCCTGGCCCTTCAGCATGAAGTTGAGCGGGTTGATGATGGCGCCGATCTTTGCGAGGCCGAGCCAGGCGTAGATGTATTGCAGGCAGTTGTGCGTCATGAAGGCGACACGGTCGCCCTTGCGGATGCCGGCCTCCTCGAAATAATGGGCGAAGCCGCAGCATCGCTCGTTCAGCTCCTTGAAGGAAATCCGCTGGTCCTTGAAGACAATGGCGGTCCTCGACGGATATTTTGACGCCGTCCTCTTGGCGAGGTCGCCGATGTTCATCCTGTGCAGCAGGTTCATCTCTAGCGAAGATTTGTTCGTCATAAAGGCCCCCCTGTAAGCGTTTATTTTAATGGATTTACTCTCTGGGGCACGGCATGCCGTGCCCTTACTATAGGCGCGTTTTCGTCGGATCGCAGTTTTGTTGGAGCACAACATACCGCGCCTGTGATTGCATTATTTGAGCTTCGGGGGCGGCATTACCAGGCCTTCGCCGGTCCCCACGATCTCGCCTTTCTGGTTCGTCCAGGTCAGCTTCATCCTGAGCCACTTCCTCTCCTCAAGCTTCTCGATAACCTCGGTCGTGGCGGTTATCGTGTCGCCCGGATAGGTGGGAGCCTTGAAGCGGGTCTTGATCTCCAGGGCTATGGTGCCCAGGCCCGGAAGCTTCGTTCCCCAGACCGGCGCGATAAGGCCGTGGGGCAGGCCGCCATGGGCTATCCGTGTCTTGAACGGGGTCTTCTTCGCAAACTCCTCGTTCATGTGCATCGGGTTGAAGTCGCCGGTTATGGCCGCGAACAGCGCGATGTCGGTCTCCGTGATGGTCTTTGAAAAAGACGCCTTGTCCCCTACGTTGATTTCGTCGTATGATTTACCGAGTTCGTAATCCATGCATGTCTCCTTGTTGGTTTTAGTCTAGGCAGGGCATGCCATGCCCAGACATATATTCCCTCCCCTCTCCCCTATCGGGAGAGGCTCCCGACAGGAGGTCGCAGTGCCGAGTGTGGACAGGATGTCCAAAAAACACTCGGCGCGTTGGGGGTGAGGGCATTACGATGCGTACTTCTTGATCAGATCCTTGGCGATCAGCACCCGCTGGATCTCCGAGGTGCCCTCGCCGATCTCGCCCAGCTTCGCGTCGCGGTAGAGGCGCTCCACCGGGAATTCCTTGATATAGC